>NZ_JAAFKD010000015.1 GCF_013299165.1 Microcoleus sp. bin38.metabat.b11b12b14.051 | reverse complement strand
TGAGATGAGATGAGATGAGATGAGATGAGATGAGATGAGATGAGATGAGATGAGATGAGATGAGATGAGATGAGATGAGATGAGATGAGATGAGATGAGATGAGATGAGATGAGATGAGATGAGGACTGAGCGAAGTCGAAGTCCGGTTTTTATAGGGGGGATGGCTTCGACTTCGCTCAGCCAGCTAGAGATGAGTTCAGTTCATTAGAGATCGGGATTAACAACAAAAGATAAGATAAGATGAGATGAGATGAGATGAGGACTGAGCGAAGTCGAAGTCCGGTTTTTACAGGAGGGATGGCTTCGGCTTCGCTCAGCCAGCTAGAGATGAGTTCAGTTCATTAGAGATCGGGATTAACAACAAAAGATAAGATGAGATGAGATGAGATGAGATGAGATGAGATGAGGACTGAGCGAAGTCGAAGTCCGGTTTTTACAGGGGGGATGGCTTCGACTTCGCTCAGCCAGCTAGAGATGAGTTCAGTTCATTAGAGATCGGGATTAACAACAAAAGATAAGATGAGATGAGATGAGATGAGATGAGGACTGAGCGAAGTCGAAGTCCGGTTTTTACAGGAGGGATGGCTTCGGCTTCGCTCAGCCAGCTAGAGATGAGCTCAGCCAGCTAGAGATGAGCTCAGCCAGCTAGAGATGAGCTCAGCCAGCTAGAGATGAGCTCAGCCAGCTAGAGATGAGCTCATCCAGCTAGAGCTCAGGATTAACAATAAAAGATGAGGACTGAGCGAAGTCGAAGTCCGGTGTTGAGAGGAGGTTATAACCATGCCCTATATGTATATTCTGGAATGTGCTGATAGCTCCTTCTATACGGGAAGTACAAAAGATTTACCAGGTCGTTTGTGGCAGCATCAAAATGGTTTGGGTGCAAATCATACGCAAAAACGACTGCCTGTAAAATTGGTCTATGCTGAGTATTTTGATCATGTAGCGGATGCTTTTTATCGTGAAAAGCAGGTTCAGGGTTGGAATCGAAGGAAAAAAATTGCTCTGATGGAGAGTAACTGGGATCGCCTTCATATTTTGGCAGAGTGTCAGAATGATTCGCATTATAAAAATGCTGGTTTTGACTCCGATTCGGCAAGCTCAGGGCAAGTCGCTCAACCAGCTAATAAACCTGAACTAGGAGAGGATTAAAAAGGTGATGAAAGAATGGAGAAACTTACAATTAGGTGATATTGCTGTAATCAGTTACGGATATACAGCAAAAGCTTCTGTTGAAAATTTTGGCTCAAAGTTTCTCAGAATTACTGATATTCAAAAGGATAGGGTTAACTGGTCTAGAGTTCCATACTGCCCAATTAGTGAAGATGATTTAAAAAAATATAGACTTATCGATCAAGATATTGTTTTTGCACGAACTGGAGCAACAACTGGCAAAAGCTATTTAGTCTGCAATCCACCAGAATCTGTAGCTGCATCTTACTTGATTCGACTAAGAGTACAAGATCCTACTATTTTAGCTAAATTTATTTCTAAGTATTTCCAGACTAGCGAATATTGGGACAGTGTATCTTCTGGCATCTCTGGTAGTGCTCAAGGGGGATTTAACGCTTCTAAGTTATCAGCATTAGTCATTAATATCCCTCCACTTCCAGAACAAAAACGGATTGTGGCGATTTTGGATGAGGCGTTTGAGGCGATCGATCGCGCGATCGCCAACACCGAAAAAAACTTAGCCAACGCCCGCGAACTCTTTGAAAGCTATCTGAACAACGTCTTTACCCAGAAAGGCGATGGGTGGGTAGAGAAGAAGTTAGAGGATATTTGCAGTATCACATCTAAACTCATTGATCCTCGCCAAGCAGAGTTCCTTGACCTACCACACGTTGGTGCAGGTAACATGATTTCCCTGACTGGCGAACTAATAGAGGTTAAAACTGCAAGGGAAGAAAAACTGAAATCAGGTAAATTTATTTTTGATGAAAATATGATTTTATATAGCAAAATTCGCCCTTACTTGATGAAAGCTTGTAGACCAGAATTTAGTGGGCTTTGTAGTGCAGATGTTTATCCATTATTACCTAATGATGGGCAACTAAACCGAGACTTCTTATTCCATCTTCTAATGAGTAGAAATTTTACAAAATATGCAATTGCAGGCTCAGATCGAGCAGGAATGCCGAAAGTGAACCGAGATCATCTTTTTCGATATAGCACATGGATTCCTAGTCTTTCACAACAAGTAAATATTGCACAAAAAATTGACGAGATAGCCACTGAAACCCAACGCCTCGAAGCCATCTACCGCCAAAAACTCGCCGCCCTCAAAGAACTCAAACAATCCATCCTCCAAAAAGCCTTTACAGGCGAACTCACCGCAGACACCCCGAAAACTGCTGAGGAGGAAATTGCCGCATGATTACCCTTGAAACCCTTGAACAATGGCTCGTTGTACCCACAGAGACAGAAAATCTTGAATTTAAAGAAGCCAAACTACAGTTTGATTCAACTAAGCTGCTGAAATATTGCGTAGCGCTGGCGAATGAAGGAGGTGGTTATATCGTTTTGGGCGTTACCGATAAGCGACCTCGCCAAGTAGTAGGTTCCCAAGCTTGGTCAACAGCAGAACATCTGAACAGTATTAAAGCGAAAATAGTTAATGAACTCAGATTTCGGGTTGAAGTAACAGAATTACAACATCAAAAAGGTCGAGTGCTAGTTTTTAAAGTGCCAACCCGTCCCGTCGGGCAACCATTAGCCTTTGATGGAGCCTACCTCATGAGAGCGGGAGAGGAGCTAGTGCCGATGACACCAGATGTACTCAAGACTATTTTTGCGGAAGACCAACAAGATTGGTTTTCTCAACCCGCCCGATGTAACGCTAGCCCTGACGATGTAATCGCTCTCCTAGATACTCAAACCTACTTTGAACTGCTAGAAATTCCCTATCCGACTAGCCGCGATGCTGTGTTAGAAAGATTGCAGACCCAAGAATTAATCAAACACACAACACAGTGTTGGACAATTAGCAATCTAGCCGCCATCCTTTTGGCAAAAAAACTGGAAGCCTTTTGCCCTGCATTGGCTCGTAAAGCACCCCGTGTCGTCATCTACGAAGGTATGAATAAGCTACAAACCCGTGACGATAAGACAGACAATCGAGGCTATGCCGTTGGCTTTGCGGGGTTAGTGGATTTTGTCCACTCAGCAGCACCGCAAAATCGCTTTATCGAGGAAGTTGTGCGAGAAGAAGTGAAGATGTTCCCGGAACAGGCTTTAAGAGAACTTATTGCTAATGCGCTGGTACATCAGGACTTTCTAGCAACAGGTACTTCAGTGATGATTGAGATGTATAGCGATCGCATAGAGATATCTAATCCTGGCATCCCGCCCATTAAGGTAGAGCGATTTATTGACGAATATCGCTCTCGCAACGAACAACTCGCCGATCTAATGCGACGTTTCGGTATATGTGAAGAAAAAGGCAGCGGCATTGACAAAGTTGTCAGCGCAGCAGAGGTGTTTCAACTACCCGCACCAGATTTTAGAGTAGGTGACACACGCACCACGGCAGTGCTGTTTGCTCATCAAGATTTCGCCGACATGAGCAAAACAGACCGAATTCGAGCTTGCTACCAGCATTGCTGTCTGCTGTATGTCAGCAATCAACGGATGTCTAACCAAACCCTGCGGGATCGATTTCGTCTCAGTGAGTCACAAACAGCAACCGTTTCTCTGATTATCAAAGCTACCAAAGAAGCTGGCTTGATCGAGACAGATGAATCAGAATCAACCTCTACCCGTTATGCTCGCTACCTGCCTTTTTGGGCATAAAAGTGCTTTAAAGCAAACCGAGATAGATGAATCTCAAAACCTGAAACCCTTGCAGCACAAACAAAAAAGTGTTTTAACGCAAACCGAGATGACCTAACCATGAACGAAGCTGAAACCCGCGCCGAACTAATTGACCCCGCCCTCAAAGCCGCAGGCTGGGGAGTTGTCCCCGACAGCTACATCCGTCGGGAAGTTACGATCGCCCCCGGTCGCCTAGTGGGTGATGGGAAACGAGGAAAGCGGAAGTATGCTGATTACGTTCTGGTGTATCGCAATCAAAAGCTAGCCGTCATCGAAGCCAAAAAACAGGATTCACCAGACACCGAAGGTGTGGGACAGGCGAAGCTATACGCTGAAAAGTTGCAAACCCGTTTCACCTACTCCACCAACGGCACCGGCATCTACCAAATCGATATGCACACTGGGGCAGAAAGCTACATCAGCCAGTATCCCAGCCCCGATGAACTGTGGGATGCTACTTTTGCCCAAACCAACGAGTGGCGCGATCGATTTTCTGCCATCCCCTTCGAGGATAAAAGCGGCACTTGGGAGGCGCGATACTACCAACACAATGCGATCAACAAAGTCTTAGAGGCGATCGCATCCGGGGGCGATCGTATTCTGTTAACAATGGCAACCGGAACGGGGAAAACCTTCGTCGCCTTTCAACTCGCCTGGAAAATATTCCACAGCCGATGGAACCTCAGCCACCGACCAACGGTTGCTGAGCGAAATCGAACCACCCGCCGCCCTCGAATTTTGTTTTTAGCCGATCGGAATATTCTCGCCAACCAAGCCTTTAACGCCTTCTCCGCCTTCCCCGAAGATGCTCTCGTCCGTATCGACCCCGACAGCATCCGCAAACGAGGCAGAGTTCCCAAAAATGGCAGCGTCTTTTTTACCATCTTTCAAACCTTCATGACTGGGAATGTTGATTTCGACTCCGCTCAATCAACAGAAAATCAAGCTCAATCAACAGAAAATCAAGCTCAATCAACACAAGAGATGAAAGCTCAATCAACACAAGAGATGAGAGCTGAGCGAAGCCGAAGCTCGGTAAAATACAACTTCAGCGACTATCCGCCTGACTTCTTCGACTTCATCATTATCGATGAATGTCACCGAGGCGGAGCGAATGACGAAAGCAACTGGCGCGGCATCCTAGAATACTTCTCGCCCGCCGTACAGCTAGGACTCACCGCCACCCCCAGAAGAAACAATAACGCCGACACCTATGCTTATTTTGGCGAACCTGTTTACACCTACGCCCTCAAAGACGGCATCAACGATGGATTTCTCACCCCCTTCAAAGTCAAGCAATTTGAAACCACACTTGATGAATATACCTATACATCGGACGATATTTTAATAGAAGGGCAAGCAGAAGAAAACAGACGTTACACCGAAGCCGATTTTAACCGCATCATCGAGATTGAAGAACGAGAAAAATATCGCGTCAGGCTGTTGATGGAAAGCATCGACCAAAATCAGAAAACCCTGGTTTTTTGTGCCAGCCAAGACCACGCGCTCGCAGTTCGAGACTTGATAAACCAGATGAAAATTAGCACCGCTCCAAATTACTGCGTTCGCGTCACCGCTGATGATGGCAAACTTGGCGAACAGCACTTGAGCACTTTTCAGGACAACGAGAAAAACATCCCCACCATTCTCACCACCTCCCAAAAACTATCAACTGGAGTTGATGCGCGGAACGTTCGCAATATCGTGTTAATGCGACCCATCAATTCTATGATTGAATTCAAACAGATTATCGGTCGCGGTACGCGGCTTTTTGAAGGAAAAGACTATTTCACGATTTACGATTTCGTAGAAGCCTATCAGCATTTTAATGACCCCGAATGGGATGGCGAACCGGAAACCCCGACACCGATTATCGCCAGAGAAACACGCCCCCGTTCAAACCGAGATGACGGAGAAATAGACAATTTTGGGGTGAGGGAACCAACCCGCCCTCAAAAAGTCAAAATTCAACTTGCAGACGGTAAAGAGCGCACCATACAGCACACAATGGCGACTACTTTCTGGAGTCCAGACGGCAAGCCTATATCAGCCGCAGAGTTTATCGAGCGCCTGTTTGGGGAAATCCCAGAACTATTTAAAAATGAAGACGAATTAAGAGCAATCTGGAGCCGCCCCGACACTCGCAAAGCTTTGCTGGACGGACTTGCAGACAAAGGTTACGGTAACGAACAACTTACCCAAATTAGTCGCCTGATCGACGCTGAAAACAGCGACCTTTATGACGTGCTAAGCTATATTGCCTATGCTGCTAAACCCGTTAGCCGTCGAGAGCGAGTTATCGCTCACAAGGCATTGATTTTCTCGCGTTATTTCGGAAAACAGCAAGAATTTATCGACTTTGTGCTGGATCAATATATCAAAGAAGGTGTCGGAGAACTCGATCGCTCGAAATTATCTCCACTACTGGAATTAAAGTATCATACTGTTGGCGATGCTCAGCAAGAACTAGGGAGCATTCGGCATATAATTGAAGTATTTACTGGGTTTCAGCAGTATTTGTATGCACAGGACAGGGCAGCTTGATTCGACAGATGGCTAGCCCTCGGATACAGTAGCCGATCACAGTATTTGTGTATTTCGATAGGCTGGGTTTAAGGTAACGCGATCGCCAAAACGATAAAACGATCGCTCTCAATGGCAAAAAAACCTTAATTGAACCGTATTGGGAATAATCGCTATTTCACCCATTTTGATAATTGAATTGAGGTGAAAGGGCACATTGTTAGGCTGTTGGAATTGCCTGATAATTTAATATTTACGCCTTGAGAACGCGCTCAATGGCTATTGGCTGCATCTCATACCATTTATAAAAAGTTGTGCTAGACAATAATTTTGTGGCTTGTTTGCTTAACTCGATGTGTAAGGTGCGTCACTCGCTTGAAAAAATCGATTAAATTTCAATACGGTTCACGATCGACTGCCCTGGGGGTAAAACCCTATGAAAAATAGATACGGAGATTGCTTTCCTTCGGATCGCTTCGCTAACGTTCCTCTCGAAGGACAGTCTTAAGTAAACCGTATTGGATTAAATTTAGGGATTTATTGAGCGATACACCCTACAAATACTGTTGCAAAAGTTTAAAAAAATGGTATCAGTTTTGTATGTCTAGTGCAAACTTCGCAAGCAATCGCGAGCTTCGCCCGTGCGATCGCAGTGTAAAAAAAATGAGTGAATATCAATATCTGGTGAAACAGTCGCCGAAATTTACTTAGAAAGGTTGGGTTCAACGACATTCGGAAAGCTGACAAAATTACGCCGCACCCAGTCCATCCCCACTTCGTTGTCGAGTTTAATTTTCTGTGGCGTATCCGCATAAATCTTGCCCAGAATATCTGCATCTTGCTCGACAATAACTTTAGCAAGATTGAGAAAATTTTGCTTCAGCAAGCTAAAGACTGGATGCTTCGCTTCACCAAACATCAATACATAGGTGCGCGTATGGGTTTCAGATTCTGGCACAAAAATATGACATTGCTTGGCTTTTCCTATCGCTATTTGACTGTGCAATACCACCAGCGAAGGAAAGAAGTTTTCCAAATGCGCTGAGAGTGTTTGTGGCAATGCCAATAGTGCCGGATTTTTCAGAATGTCTTGCAAACCTGGCTTTTTGCGCGGCATTTCGTAGTGCGCGTGAGAATGATGCCCGTCATCGACAAACTTTTGAAACTGCACTTCTTCAATCTCAAACATCGGTCGGTGGGTGCCGTTTTGGTGATTGTAATCGTGCATATTGAGCAGCATAGGCAACAGCTTGGTTTTGACGCTGACATCCGCTGTGTAGCCAATAAACTCAAATTCAGCCGCAAACTCATTCAATATCGTCGGGATGGGAATTTTCGGCTCGTATCCCCCATAAGACCAGATGAAATCTCCCTGAATTATCAGGTCTAATGGTTTCAGTTGAGGCAGTGTTTTCTTGTTCGATCCTGGTAAAACGGTGCAGCCTGCGGCATCAAACTTCAGGGCATGAAACGGACAAACAACCGCACTTGTGCGATCGCCCTGAGTTTCGCACCATCCTTCTGACAGCATCGCGCCCATGTGCGGGCAGGCATTTGGCAAGGCGTGGATGTCTCCAGCCGCGTCTAGCCACATCACGTAGTCGGTACCGTACAAAGACATTTTTCGGGGTTGATTCACTGTCAGCATCGATTTGTGCGCTAACAACCAGGGCGCACCGGGAAGCATAGACTGCATAAGGTTCTCCGCATTAGGTAAAATTGTGAAATATCCGTCGTGTTTCTAGAATATGACAGAACATTCACATTCGTCAAGAAATCTGCGCCGTCAGCCCAAACAGCAGCGAGGGAAAGAGCGGGTTGACAAAATTCTGGACGCAGCGGCAGCAGTATTTGACGAAATCGGCTATGCAGCGGCCACGACGCATCTGATTGCGGCAAAAGCAGGAACAGCGATCGGCTCTCTGTATCAATTCTTTCCCGATAAGGCCGCCATTTTTAAGGCGATGGAGTTGCGGCATATCGATCGCGTCAAGCGTTTTTGGGAGCAGACAAATACGCCGGAAATTGTCCAGTTACCGCTGGGCGAAATGATTCACGCGATCGCCTCTGCGGCGGCAGACTTATTTGAACACCCCGTGTCGCGCGTGGTTTTTGTGCAATTTTACACGACACGCCAAATTTTCCAGTCGATCGATGAAAGCATGACTCAGGAAGCGATTAACTTCATGGCAAGCCTATTGCAGCAGCGGAATTTGGCCTTGAGTCAAGGGCAGTGCAGTCTGTTGGCAGAGGTGTGCGTCCACAGCAGCAATGCGGTAATGCTGGCAGCACTGCGGACGCCCAATCTGCAACACCGCCAGCGGTTAATGGACGAGATTGAACCCTTGCTGGTGTCGTATTTAGAGCCATATGTTGGGGATGCTCAGTTCAAAGATGTAATGAAAGTAATGATATGCCCCCATTGTCGATCGGCGCAGCTATCGAAAAATGGGTATCGTAGGGGAAAACAGTGCTATCGCTGTAAGGACTGTGGGAAACAATTTGTCTAGAATGTCGGGCGATAGATCGCACACAACCCAATACGATTGGATTAACGCTTTGTTCGGATTTCAAACTTATGGGAACGTAATCGCGACGGGCGAGACGCCCATCCCACAATTTTTTGGGGTTGTGGGATGGGCGTCTCGCCCGTCCCAAAATTTGGTTAAAAGGAATGAGGCAAAAGGTATAGTCAGGAACTCAGGTCTAAAGACACGCTCGCTTGCAAGAGTAATCGAGTAAGCTATTCTGACGGGCCTAAGACTTTTGAGGTCTACGTTATTTGGGTCACGATACCGGAGAATGCGACGCTAGTTTTCCGCTCTATCGAAGCGTGGTTAAACAGTCTTAAAGTCACTCTCGTCAGTGCTGCTAGCCGGAAAAAGCCCTCATAACATTGACCGACAAGCGAACATTACCCCGCAAGGGATGCCCAACAAAGGCAACCATTATGCGATCGCGGATTGTGAAGCTTGAAATGGTAATTGTCCCATTGAGAGTACATTACAAAAGTACACAAGAGCCAAGCAATTCCCTTGCGCGGTGATGGAAAGATTCACGGTGGTTAAAACCACCCGTGTCGTTTCCCACGAGCGGGATCAAGCCACGCTCGTTTCCCACTTACCGAGTTTTTTTATGAAGTTTCAATCTCAGCCGAATTACTTTCAACCGATCGCAATTTCCATGCCCTCAGTATCAAGATTCCCCTAAGCAACTTGAGGGATTCTTTGCTCGACGGGAATCTGCACCACAAACTCGCTGCCACGGCCCGGTTGAGAATAACAATCAATCTTGCCACGATGTCTTTCAGTAACGATTTGATGGCTGATAGACAGTCCCAATCCGGTGCCTTTCCCAACCGATTTGGTGGTGAAAAAGGGATCGAAAAGTTGCGATCGCACTTCATCACAAATGCCAGTGCCGTTATCGGAAATTGCGATCGTCACCCAGTTAGTATCTGCACTGAAGGTGTGGATCGCAATCGTGGGATTAGGTAATTTGGGTATTGTCCTGATGCCCTCTTCCAACGCATCAATCGCATTGCTGAGCAAATTCATAAATACTTGATTGAGTTGACTGGGGTAGCATTCTACCATTGGCAACTGTCCATAGTCTTTGATGACTTGAATGGTGCGACGATCCGGGCTGGCTTTGAGGCGATGCTGCAAAATTAGTAAGGTGCTGTCGATACCTTCGTGAATATCGACAGGTTTGACTTGCGCTTCATCCAGCCGGGAGAAATTGCGGAGAGAAAGGACGAGTTGGCAGATGCGATCGCTCCCTAATTGCATAGAATTGAGCAGCTTGGGCAAATCTTCTTGCAGATAATCCACATCCACATCCTCCATCCAAGCTTGAATTTTGGGATGGGGCTGGGGATAGCATTCTCGGTACAACTCCAGAAAAGTCATCAAATCTTGAATGTGTTCTTTGGCGGGTTGGATGTTGGCAGAGATGAAATTGACGGGATTGTTGATTTCGTGGGCTACACCAGCCACTAATTGGCCCAGGGATGACATTTTTTCGCTTTGTACCAGATGCACTTGGGCCTTTTTGAGATCGTTTAGCGCTCTTGAAAGTTCGATCGTGCGTTGTTCAACTTTCTTTTGGGCATCGCGCAGTTTCATGTGAACGCGAATCCTTGCCAGGGCTTCTTCCTGCTGGATGGGCTTGGTAATGTAATCGACGGCACCCACGCTTAACCCTTTCACTTTATCTGTCGAATCTGACAGGGCTGTCATAAAAATTACGGGAATATTGGAGGTAGCAGCATTGGCTTTGAGTCGCTCACAGGTTTCAAACCCATCAATTCCCGGCATCATCACATCCAGGAGAATCAGATCGGGATGGTAAGATTGGAGTCGTTGGAGGGCAGCTTCGCCACTTTTGGCGATCGCCACTCGGTATCCGATCTCGCTCAATATATCAAATAAAACCTGAATATTGGTAGGGTTATCATCCACCACGAGAATGGTTCCGATTGGGGTTGCGGTTTCTACTGACACTGGTTAACTCCTGAAAAAAATACAAATTAAAAACAACTTTAAAATCTTGATGAGCGGGTTTTTTGCATTTTGATACCCTTGGGTAAAAATACTACACAATAATTGTTGAATTCATTGGCTCAAATTAACTTAATGTTACATTATTTTTATTTTACAAGTATTGATTGCGTGTGGCCTTAGTAAAAATACGGTTGCAATAAATTGAGAATCGC
Source organism: Microcoleus sp. bin38.metabat.b11b12b14.051 (assembly GCF_013299165.1). NCBI lineage: Bacteria > Bacillati > Cyanobacteriota > Cyanophyceae > Oscillatoriales > Microcoleaceae > Microcoleus > Microcoleus sp. bin38.metabat.b11b12b14.051. The sequence goes on along the minus strand of NZ_JAAFKD010000015.1, from coordinate 158,067 downwards.
TTCGTCGTCAAACCTCTGACTCAGTTCTAGCATTTTGTTGGCAAAAGGTACATATTGCCGATCGAGTTCCTTGAGGCGATCGGCTTCCTGTTGAATATCCGCCATAAAACCGTCTTGGGCTGCCCGGTAAAGAGCTGTCATTTGGGCTGCTGGTGGTACAATCCAATCGGCAGTCTGGGAATCTATGACAGATGATTCAAAAATTTCTGGTACAGCTTCATAAATCCACTGCAACTCTAAGTGACGCTGCAACTCGCTTAGCAATCCGGTAAAGTCGATCGGCTTGGGGAAAAAACTATTGCAACCGGCATCCATCGCTTGCTGCATATCCACCTGAGACAGGCTGGCTGAGGAAGCAATAATGGGAGTCTGGGCAAAATCCGGCAGTTGGCGCAGGCGGCGAGTCATTTCCAACCCATCCATCTGAGACATGATCACATCGGTAATAATCAAATCTGGACGCATTTGGATGGCGATATCCAGTCCCGTCTGTCCGTCATCGGCTTCCGCTAGCTTGAAGCCAAGCGGTTGCAGCATCCCGACGATCACGGCACGGTTTTCTTGGCGATCGTCAATTACTAAAATTTTACGCGGTTCGCCCTGATAGCCGATAATCTTTTGATTCGCTGTCTCGGGCTGATTCAGCCAATCGGCAGGGGTGGCGAAATCAACCTCAAACCAGAAGCTACTGCCTTTGTCAAGGGTGCTGCTGACTTGAATGGTGCTGCCCATCACCTGCACGATTTGCTGACTGATCGACAATCCTAATCCAGTTCCTTGGCTGTTGCGATCGCGTTTTCCGGCTTGCTCGAAGGGTAAAAAGATTGATACCAGTTTTTCCGGCGCAATGCCAATGCCTGAGTCTTCTACTTGGAAACGAATGCGGGTAAATGGGCTGTTTTCCTGTTCCCGATTCCCGACTTCCTCAACCGTAAATGTCACGTTACCAGAGTCGGTAAATTTGACCGCATTACTCAGCAAGTTTAGCAATACTTGTCGCAGGCGTTTGTCGTCAGCATGGATGGCGGTGGGTAAATTGCGATCGGGTTTGTACTGGAAACCAACACCTTTTTGCTCGGCTTTGATCCGGCACATTTCCACAGTGGTGGTAAGGAAGTTTGCCAAATGGACATCCTGAAGATAGAGATCCATTTTCTGCGCTTCCAGTTTGGACAGATCCAGAATGTCATTAATCAGTGTCAACAAATGAGAAGCGCACTGGTGAATCACGTCCAAGCCCTGATGTTGCTTGTCGTTAGTGGCGGAGTCGCGCTGGAGGATTTGGGCATAGCCGAGGATGCCGTTGAGGGGGGTTCTTAGTTCGTGGTTCATGTTGGCAAGGAAGGTACTTTTGGTGCGGTTGGCGACTTCGGCGGCTAATGCGGCTTGTTTGAGTTCAGCGGTACGTTCTTCTACCCGTTCTTCTAGATTAGTATTACTTTTTTCTAAAGCGGTGAAGGATGCACGCAATTGCTGTGCCATGTGGTTAAAGGAGTTGGCAAGAGTGTTCAAATCCTCAATATTTCCTTCTTTAACTGTCTGTTTCCAGTCACCGGATGCGATCGCCCGACTTGCCTGATTTAAACGCAGGATAGGACGCGCAATCCAGCGAGAAGTTAAGATCCCAATCCCCGTGGCGATTACCAGCGCTCCAAAACAAAGCAGAATGGTAGTTCGCGTATTGGCATCGATCTGTCCCATGAAAGTGATTTCTGGCACACTCGTTACCACGAGCCAATCTAATCCGTAGGCATCTTGCCAGGGGATAACCGTCACATAGTTATTTCCCCCTTGCAGGCTCAATTGGATATTTTTTGGCTCTTTGATGGTTTGGAAATCGCCAATCCGTTGCTGAAGCTGTTGGGCAATTTCGCGAATTTTTGGATCTGGACTGTCGATCGCCTTAAGCCGTTTAATCGCTTTCTGTTTATGGTCTACCGTAAAGGGTTGGACTTCGCTAGAGTTGGCAATCAACATACCATTTCGCTCTACTATCAGCACTTGCCCTGAGTCTCCCACGTCTAGATTTCGCAAGAATTCACTCAATTTGAGAAGGTGAATATCGGCTCCCACCATGCCAAGCAATTGATTATTCCGATCGTAAATTGGACGACCGGCTGATGCGGCAATGTAAGGATACTTCTCAATATAGACAGTATAAATTTGAGACCAGATCGGTCGATTTTTGTGGATTGGCTCCGTGTACCAGGGGGAACTAAAGTTATCGAAATCGTAGGTATTCACCACTTGCGTCGGTTCGCCTCGATCGTTGGTTGTATAGGTTTTCACCTTTCCTGGAGAGCGCTCCCAGTCATCGATCGTAATCGTTTGACCATCAAAGCGAGCAGCGCCAGTTCCACCACCTGTTGTCAATGCAATACCAATGTAGCTCAAGTCATAGGCTTGCATTTGGTGCCAGAAGTATTTGCCAACGGTTTGCCGATCGCGCACATCGATTAATCCCAGGCGAATAGCATTGGCATTGATCTGGATAACTTGGTGGGGAATTGCCAGGTAAGCATCCAAATGGTGATCCACCGCGCTGCTGGTGCGATTCATTAACTGTTCTGCGAGATCGTGAACTGCTTTTTGACCATTTTTGAATGATAGGTATCCTACCAGTCCCACCGCGCCAAAAATTTGCAACACGAAAGGTACAATCAGGACAAGTTGTAGTGGAAATCTTAGGACTTGACTGGACGATCGATTGGTCTTCATGTATATATATTTGACCTAAAAACTGGTTGATTATGTTCTAATTAAAATTTCAAGTTAAAAGTTAAATTTCCCATAGCTTTACTACAAATGCGGTTCCACCAAATTGAGAATGGCTTCATCGTCAAACCTCTGACTCAGTTCTAGCATTTTGTTGGCAAAGGGCGCATATTGCCGATCGACTTGTTTGAGGCGATCGGCTTCCTGTTGAATATCCGCCATAAAACCGTCTTTTGCTGCCTGATAGAGAGCTTTTAGTTCCGTGGCTGGTGGTACAATCCAATCGGCAGTCTGGGAATCTATGACAGATGATTCAAGAATTTCTGGTACAGCTTCATAAATCCAGTGCAACTCTAAGTGACGCTGCAACTCGCTTAGCAATCCGGTAAAGTCGATCGGCTTGGGGAAAAAACTATTGCAACCGGCATCCATCGCTTGCTGCATATCCACCTGAGACAGGCTGGCTGAGGAAGCAATAATGGGAGTCTGGGCAAAATCCGGCAGTTGGCGCAGGCGGCGAGTCATTTCCAACCCATCCATCTGAGACATGATCACATCGGTAATAATCAAATCTGGACGCATTTGGATGGCGATATCCAGTCCCGTCTGTCCGTCATCGGCTTCCGCTAGCTTGAAGCCAAGCGGTTGCAGCATCCCGACGATCACGGCACGGTTTTCTTGGCGATCGTCAATTACTAAAATTTTACGCGGTTCGCCCTGATAGCCGATAATCTTTTCATGTGCTGTCTGAGGCTGATTGAGCGAATTAGCCGCGGCGGGTAAATCCACCTCAAACCAGAAAGTGCTGCCTTTACCTGGTATGCTGTTAACTTGAATCGTACTGCCCATCACCTGCACGATTTGCTGGCTGATTGCTAGTCCTAATCCAGTCCCTTCGCTGTTGCGATCGCGTTTTCCTGCTTGCTCGAAGGGTAAAAAGATGGATGCCAATTTTTCCGGGGCTATGCCAATCCCTGAGTCTTCTACTTGGAAACGCAGGCGAGTTAATTTGGTATTTTCCTGTTCGATATTCCCGACTTCCTCCACAGTAAATGTCACGTTACCAGAGTCGGTAAATTTGACTGCATTACTCAGCAAGTTTAGCAATACTTGCCGCAAACGTTTGTCGTCAGCATGGATGGCGGTGGGTAAATTGCGATCGGGTTCGTAATGGAATGCAATACCTTTTTGCTCGGCTTTGAGGCGGCACATTTCCACGGTGGTGGTGAGGAAGTTTGCCAGATGGAAGTCTTGGGGGTAGAGATCCATTTTCTGCACTTCCAGTTTGGACAGATCCAGAATGTCATTAATCAGTGTCAACAAGTGAGAGCCGCACTGATGGATTATGCCCAAGCCTTTTTGTTGCTTGGTGGTGCTGGTGGGGTCGTGTTGGAGGATTTGGGCATAGCCTAAAATGCCGTTGAGGGGGGTTCTCAGTTCGTGGTTCATGTTAGCGAGGAAGGTGCTTTTGGTGCGGTTGGCGACTTCGGCGGCTTCTTTTGCCAGTTGCAATGCTGCTTCTATTTGTTTGCGCTGGGCAATTTCTGCTTCTAGTTGCTGATAGGCTTGAATTCGTGTAGTCACAGCGTCTTGAATTGTCTGAGCAAGAAATTGGATTTCGTTATCGGACAATCCACTAGGTATGACGAAATAGTCAGTGCTTTGACTTTCAGTGACGGCTTTATTTAATCGCTGGAGTGGTTGCAAGATCGATCGCTGAATCATCGCAGCCATCAATGCGAGAATTACCGACATCCCAATGATTAAAGTAACTGTAGATGCTGAGAACGTCTGCCATGCTTGTTGTTGCAGTTGTTCAACGTCGAGAATTGCGATCGTCAATCCCCGGCGATCGATCGAACCAAACAACGTGCTGCTAAAAGGCAAAATTTCGACCAATGCAGGCTTGCCATCTACAGCAGTGCGGAGGCTGATATCTGTGCCTGTTAGAGAAGCTTGTTCTAGCACCTGTGCCAATTCTGGATGAATCGAGGCATAGGAAGGATTTTGCAATTCTGCTCCGCTGCGAGCGAGGGTTTCTCCATCAGGAGTGACGATCGCCACTTCCACCACAGTGGGTAGTGTGGCATAGTTCTGGACAACGCGCTTGATAATGCTGGTATTCCCCAATTCGATTAAACCTTCTGTCGAAAATCCGACACCTTGGGTAATTGATTGAGCGCGTTGTTTTAGCTCTTGTTCCAGCTTTGATTCAATCAGAAAGTAGTTGAATCCCAACGTGGTTAAACCTACTGTGGCGAGGGAAATAGCAAAACTTGTCAGCAGTTGACGGGATAAGTAGTTTTTGGAGGATTTGGATTGGCGATTCATGGCTTCCATACCTCCATTGCTTTGCTGACAAGTGAGCCATCAATCTTCACATCTTGCCGAATCACCCTACCGTGACGCGGATCTGCTTTTAGCAGTTGGATAATTTGGGTTTTTGCCGAACTTAGCCGACCATTTGTCTGGAACATCCGCTGATTCATGGCAATATCTCCTTTTTTCAGCCCAGCATAATCACTGGCAAAGGATGCACTGCTTTGTCCAAGTTTTTTTGCTACCACTTCAAATACTTGATTCGGCTTGGTTTCAACAGCGTGCATCACATCAAACCAAGCCAAAATAAACTGCGTTAGTTCTGCTTGTTTCGCTTTCACTGTTCTGTCATTGGACATGAAAATATCAATCACCAGGCTGTCCACTTGTTTGGTGGTATAAATCACATTACCATTGATAGTTTTAGCCGTTTCTCCGAGCAGTGGTTGCCACAGAATGGCGGCGTCTATGTCTTCTGAACTAAGTTTTTGGGCTGCTACTTCATTAGAATAATCAAGAATCTGCACATCAGCAGGTTTGATTTGATGAGCCTTCAATGCTTCTAACAAAATTAAATGATTGACAGTTCCCAGCTTGGCGCCGACTCGTTTTCCTCGCAAATTTTCTAGTGAGTTAATTTCTGGTTTGGCGACAATTCCATCAGAACCAGCAGAAATATTGGTCGTCATTAAAACCACAGGCTGTCGATTATCTGCATCGACTTGCATCACATCCCAAACAGAAATAAATGCTGCATCTAATCGGTCGCTCATCACCGCGCGACTAGAATCTTGTTGGTTATCAAATCGCACAAATTCCACCTTGAGTCCTCGTTGTTTGAAGAGTTCTGAGGCTTGAGCGTAAAGTACAACATCAAATCCCACCCAGCTTGTGATTCCTACCCGCAAAGGCTTCAGCGATTGGTTGTGTCCGAAAGTACAGGCATTCAGGACAAATGTCAGGGTAAGTGCGATCGCACATAAACTGAAAAAGGTTGGTTTGATGCCTAATTTTGGCTTTGGTGCTGGGAGTTGGCGATCGGCTCGATCGCTATTTGTGAAGGGCAGGTATCTCACAATTCGCACAGCGCCGAATATCTGGAATACAAAAGCAATAATTACGCTAAGCTTTAGTCGAAGCCTTATAATTTTACTGAATAATGGATGGGGATTCATCTTTTTTAATTTAAAAATGGGGTTGATTGTGCTATAATTTAAGGCTAAAAATTTTTATTTGCCTTAGCATTACTAAACATACGTTTGCAGAAATTTGACAATCCCTTGGTTGTCAAACCTCTGACTCAGTTCTAGCATTTTGCTGGCAAAAGGTCTATAGAACCCATTTGAGATATATTCTGCGTAAATCTCAGAAACCGGGTTTCTCTGGGTATTTCTGCTTCCCAACCCAAAAACTCGTAGAAACCCGGTTTCTTGCCCCGGACGTAAATCTCAGAAACCGGGTTAATCTCGGTATTTATCGTCACCCAACCCAAAAACTCAAAGATGTCAAATGGGTTCTATATTGCCGATCGCCCTTCTGTTGTTGGTGGCTGATGTGGAGAGATTCGGATAAAGGGCGCGACGCATGGGTGGCGGCAATTCGGGCGATGAATGTGCGTGCGGTGCGAAGGTTTTAGACAAAGCCCTCGGCTACTGGTACATTGTTATCACGCATCAACATTAATTAGCTGTTGAGATGAAGCAACTGTTTTCGGCTTGGCTTTCAGAGGTATTGCGATCGCAAACTCTGCACCGTTACCGGGAGTTGAATTTACCTCCAGAGTCCCACCATGTGTGTCAACCACAATGGCGTAAGCAATTACCAATCCTAAACCTGTGCTTTTACCAACTGCCTTACTGGTAAACTGATGGTCGAAGATTTTCTCTTTTACTTCATCACTCATACCTATACCATTTCTTATTTATGGCATAATTTATTGTGGTGTCAACTGTTAATATAACTGCTCAACAACTGCTATTTTGTTGACTATTGACTGCGGCAACTGCCAGGATGAAGATGCGAGAATTATTTCAGATTTTTGACGAATTTATCAAATTGTTTCTACGTGACTGCCATAGCAAATAATTGTTTTATCTATGCTCTTGACTGCAAATACTATTAATTTTACAACAGTATGATTGGCTTGATAGTTTCATATTTTCCATAACCAGCCCTAATCACTCGTCGATACCAACCAATAACTTTTATGAGTTAAACTCGATGCTGGAAATCCTATATGGACTCAAAATTAATTATGATTATTACCTATCGTAATTCATTTTTTTCGCATTGTCGCATGGTATTTACAAAAATTGATGGGAGTTGTCGGCGAGATGAATTGAGAAGTTGCGATCGCTCTTTTGATCTAATGCGATCGAGAAATTGGCTCTTCTGGGCGATCGCAGATATTAGTCGATCGACCTAATGGTTGTAGAATTAGGAGCTATCTGCGATCGGGCGTGGCGGTGGTGGCGGTAGCGAGATAGCAAGTGGTTCAGGTGCTGTCTGGAGAGATTGGCGCCAAGGGCGGGCGGATGATGTAGTCTAAATGTCGATCGCTACAATCTTACCCTATGGAGCGATCGGTGCAGAGAGATGATGAATGTCGATCGATCTTGCGATGAAAAGAGCGTGGGAATTGGGGGAATGCGTGTGTGTGCGATCGATCGCGTTGACTACTGGAATGGAACTCAGTGGAATTATCATCCGGTGCAGCGCCTTATGAGTTCCTGATAGTTTATACACATATTTCATCTATACTGGAACAAAAAGTGTTGACTGAGAGAGTTTTCCTTGAAGAGCCAGAAGAATTTGTTCTAGCTCAACTCTTGCTTCAACTTGAAGACCGAGACACATACCAATCCCGTCCGCGTCTGTGCTTAGTCTCGATTGCATAACCAGCCTATATGATTCATCTGATTGCTTATTCATCAGATATGCGTGAAAGTGCATTGAATCACCGATGGCAGCCGGATTTTTGAGATGGGAAAAGTTAAACTCCCGTTCCATATAAGCGAGAAGTTTGTCCTGAATGACCAAAACAAGTTTCTTGTTGATATGCTCGAATGTTTGAATTTTATGATGCATCTGTACTAAAGTTGTTTTTGCGGTCATTTTCCAATTCATACCATAGGGCTTATTAGACTTCTCAGCTTCATCATTTCTGTCAATGCCAAATTCTTTAAGTAAACGTTGCCGTTCTGGCCATACCGTGCCAGTAGTATCAATAGTTTGAAGCTCGATTCCCACAAAGTCTTTAACTTTGCCATCTTTAGTAGAAACTAGAAAGTAATCTACGCTTCCACCTGGAATAGAAATCTCCGGGACTATATGTAGCTCATTTCCGGGTTCATGAGTAGTGAGCAAATGAAAGCAGTCAGTAAAAATCTGGCGTCTATCGATCAGTCGAGTTGGACAAATAAGTATTGGTTCTAGAGGTCGCCCGTAGAGAACTGTGCACGTACCTATTGATATGTCTGGATCGCTTTTCCTAACCTTGTAACACTTTTTACCTAGAAAAGGACACTGCTGTTTTTCAACAATTTGCTGCCAATTTTCACTGCGTTTTCCTGTGGAGTGCCCGAATAGTTCATTAACTTTATTCATAGGAGTCATGCACACCTTTCTCGTGATAATTTGAGATACTGGGGTGAAAGGTCTATACCGACAGATTTTCTGCCGAGATTTCGGGCTACAACGAGTGTTGTACCTGTACCACAAAAAGGATCGAGGATGATACCGCCCTCTGGACAGGTAGCGAGAATCGGAATCAGGCAAAGGTCTTCTGGGTATGGAGCGAAGTGTGCATACCTCTTCTGAGTATCTTCAGGAATAATGTCCCAAACATCAGCGGGTTTACTTCCTTTCGGATGATAACGAAGAAAATAAAAACCCTTATTCCGAAGTTCCTTGGCTCGTCCAGAAACTTTTTCACTATCAGAGTGCGTCGCACGTTGTTGTCCACGAATTACCATCCGAAAATCGGAGATTCGCCCAACAGCAATGTCGGCGAGCATTTTCTCAAGCGCCTCAAAAGCTTCTACCTTCTCCTTTTGATTCAAAGAGGTAGATAGTTCGATCTGGCGCTTATATCGCACGCCAGAAACCCCAGTAGCAGAAACGACCGCTCCATTTACGACTTTTGCCTCCCGTGGCTTTGATCTAATGGCATCTGCGTTGTAGTAATACTTCGGCTGCTTCACAAAGTGAAATACATTTTCGTGAACATTACCAAGACGGTCTTTTGTGTTATCCATACCGCTCTTTACTTTGTTCCAAATAATGCTATTACGAAGAATCCAACCTTGTTTTTCAGTAAGTTCAAATGCAATATGCCACGGAATCCCCAGCAGACTTTTATTCTGATAAGAATCACCAATATTTAGCCAAAATGACCCTTTATTTTTGAGGACTCGTTTGATTTCGATAACAATATCTGCTAGGTTTCTTACATAATCACGGTAATCTTTTTCTAGACCAATTCCTCCATTTTCGTACTCGCGCTTTCCCCAATAAGGGGGAGAAGTCATCACAAAATCAATACATGAGTCTGGTAATTGATGCAGTATTTTAAGTGCGTTTCCTAGCATTAAAAGAGGCTGGATATCTGGTTCTTTGGTATATTGCTCAAAAGATATTCGATACTCACTTGATACTATCTTGTCTGAATTGTTTGAAGACACCGAGTTTGGCTCTTCTGTGTATGTCAATACTTGATTTTCACTTCGCATTAGCTATTTGCTTCTTGGTCTGGGTATGCGGACAAACATTGGGTGCATCTCACTTTTGAAGAGGGCGAAGCATGACCGCATATAAGTTATTAGTTACAATCCCATATTGACTGCGGTCATGCTTCGCCCCTACAAACATATTTGCCTTCATTGAGATGCACCCCAAACATTTATTAAACAGATTTTTTTCATATATCTACTGGATCTTACTATATAGATAGGTAAATTGCAGGCTATTTTCCACATTTTAAGCGGATATTACTGAAAAGCTGTCCGTCTAAGATGGCTATAATTCTGAATTTGGCCGATCGCCCTTGCGACACAAATCGATCGCACAACAGCTATCCCCTAACAGTAGCTCAGTCTCTTCAAAGTGCGATCGCCATAACAACAGAACAACAGAACAACAGCAGCCCAAACATAGAACCACTGTTTCCCTCCAAAATCCCCTAGAAATCCATCACAACAAACCGCGGTAGCGAATAAAAATCAATACCACCGCCCATGAGCCCAAAGCCACCTTTACAGCCACCAAAATATTCAACAGAGGAACCACACCACCACTCACCAAAGCCCCAAATTGTCCGTGCGGCAATTCGTACCCACACAAAGTGATCGCAGATAACACCACAAACACCAATACTGAAATCTTCTCCCAAGTTGCTGCGTGCGATCGCTCATAAATCCGCTGCATCCACTCGGATGAGGAAGTAATCGCCACCAAACCGATCGCAGTTCCCCCCGCTACACCGGCCGCAAAACCGCCTCCGGGAGTCAAATGGCCCCGCAGTGACAATTCAATACTCACCAAAGCCGAAATAGTCGCTCCTAAACGGGCTAACACAATCGAAGGTTGATCGGTAAACTGATATATTGTGCAGGATGGTCTTTCGGTGGCTAATAGAAAATTAGCGCCCATAATGGCGATCGTAAATACCACCACTTCAAAAATCGTGTCATAAAGGCGATTGCGGAAAATAATCGCCGATACTACATTCGGAATTCCACTATCCTTGACAATCAATTCTACGATCGCCAAACCTGATAAACCTGACGATGGATTGGCTAAAAATAGCATTTTAATGTAAAGCACTATCCCCGCCGCAATGTAAACCCATTTCATTGATTATCCTCCGCTAAATCCGTAGCATTTTTGTAAGTCAGACTGGTATTTATTGATGAAATCTCGGCTTGCATGATGTCATAAAGCCGTTGAATTCTCGTCACAGTTCGATAATGTTTGGTTTCAGCCTCACCTGCTGCATCGCTATCTAGCACAGGCACACAACTTGCATGAATTTCTTTTTCCATCAAGGCGCGATGTAAAGCCTCCTGACAGGTGAAAGGTACTACCTCAATGCGGAGATAATACTTGCTAAAAATTCGGCGAAAATCCTTCATCAATGAGTTAAAATCGCGGGGACTCTCTACTGTCAGCTCTACCTTCAAAACATCGCCATCCGACTCGACTGTCTCCTCTTCCAACACGCCCAAACGCATCACCAAGGACGATCGCACCGCCACTGCATATAGCGTGATTGCCAGCATCGTACCCATCAAGGCTTCCGTCAAAGCCACATCTGCCGCCCCAAAAACGGAATATATCAATGCGGCTATTGCGCCTAATATGCCGCGAATGACTAGGGCATAGTAGGGATTAACCTGAACTACTACCATACAAGCAGCCAAGGGCAACAGTGCAGTTAAGATATAGATATAGCTATCGTCATTCATAATGTCTCTGTGGGGAACTCCGTCTGATTTTCTGCCTCTTCACTCGAACAGTGTGCTATCACATATCCCAGCATGGTATTCCAAATTGCTAAGGAAAGAATTGCCAAAGTTAGCAGTGGCCATCTACTAGGTATTTTGATCAGCAGCCCGATCACGATTAGGATCGAACCCAAGGTATCTGCAACCGAAAGACTGTGTAACTTAAATAATACCGATCGCTTGCCGATTAGGTGAGAAGTCCCCCAAAACCAGAAGACTATTCCTACGCCGATAAACAGATAACTCAACAGATCAATCATAGGTCATCCAATCGTTTTATGATGTGTGCCAGCAGCATTAATCCTGCATTTCCAACTGTGAGGATAATCGCCCCCACCGCCCCAATCATCCAATCATCGCGCAAGACAGATATGAACAAAGTCATAATTCCTGCCTTGGTGGAAATACTGCCCAAGGCTAGCATTTTCTGCCAAACATTATCATCTTCCCATGCTTCGTACATGGGGATGAGCATTGCTGCAATCATCGCAATCAAGAACCAATTCATGGATTTTCCCTCCCCGGCAGAATCCGGTGGACTTCGTAGCAGCCTTCTTGGTTGTATGTCACCACAATTGTTTTGGGGGTAAAGGTAATCAGGAATACATCCAAAAATATCATGATTGGCGATCGTTTCATTTTGGCCCGTTCCAGAATCATGTCTTCTCCGTTATGGGGACGGATGATAATTTCAACGGCTTCAATGTATGCTATTGGAATCGCAATCAGGATTTTTTTGAGCATACTGAGCCATTCCTTTATGCTTTCCGGGGGTGTATTGCCGCGGGGTAGGAGAAATGCGATTACTATACCAATGATGATATTTTGTACGGTGAAATCCGCTGTCAGCAAAAACCAAATTGTCAATCGCAATATGAAACTTCCAATCATCTTTTTTCCTTCTGAGATTTATTGCCTAAATCTTTGATGTGCGAAAACCGCAGATATCAGGCAGATAAACGGAGATAGTTTTTACTTTTACCAAATATCTCCTGCATACCTTTACTGCGAGCGATCGCATTTTTTTGATTTAAGTGTTGGTTCCTGTAGCTAATGCCATCCAAAATAGTACGATCAAGGTTAGAGTCATGACACCTACTAGATGATCGAATTTCTCAATTGCACGCGGCAGCTTGATCGCCAACCGTTTAATAATTAAAACATAAATCAGCCACCCAATCGCGATCGTGCCCACTGCTTTGATGATACTTTCAATGCTATAAGCATCTAAGTAGACTATGTTTGCGACAATTAGCCCGCCAATTAACAGGATGACGGCGGGCCACAAACCGGGCTTGACTTCTTGTTTTTCTCCGCGAGGTATAAAGATGAATTTGGCGAAGCATATAGCAGTACCTACGGCGGCTATATTCATGGCGATGACTTGCCAAGGTAAGAGATTTTTTCCCGTCAACACTTTTGTCCCAAAGCCTGCCAACAAGGGAAAGCCGGAAATCGAGAGACTGGCGATAACTAAGGCAATCCACAGGGTAGGATCGATCGCCTTTGATTGTAGTTCCTTGAGGCTGCGACTTGGTAAGGAACCGGCAAGTAAGAAGAGACTAGATTTAACTAAACCGTGAGCGAGCGCATAAAATCCGCCGACTGCCGGTGCTGCTAGAATAAAGCCTAACTGGGAAATTGTGCTCCAAGCCAGCATCCGTTTGGTATCTTTTTCAAAGATGGCATAGGATATTCCCATTAAAGCTGTTCCTACACCAAAAATCCTGACGATTGTATCAATATCCTCCGAAACCAAAGCACAGCGCAACAAAGGTAAGATACTTGCTTTGATGACTATTCCTGAGAGTAGGGCAGATACTGGGGTTTCTGATTCTGAGTGAGTTAGCGGCAGCCAGAATCCCGATACAAAAATCCCGCCTTTGAGCAACAATCCCAGAAAAATCAGGGCTAAAGCTTCTGGTGGCGCACCTTTTAAACCGTCAAACAGAAAGGAATTATGTTTTTGATAGACTAGCACTGCGCCCACTAGATAAAATAGCATGGCGGTGTTGCTGACAAATAGATAGCGCAAGGCTACCCATAAAGAGCGATCGGTGCGAGGATAGGCAATTAACAGAAAAGCTGCAATCCCGCTGACTTCTAAGGCTACATATAAACTGATAAAATCTACACAGATAAAGGTAGCATCTATACTGCCATGCAGAATAATCATCTGGGAGTAAAAGAAGGCTGATTTACCGCTGTGCCAACAGTAGAAAATCACGGCAGCAGTTACTATGGCATTTGTCAAGATAAAGTAAGCGCCTAACTGATCTGCGACTACTTCAACGCCGAAATTATCTAGTAACTTGAGTTTGAGGGGCGACTTTTCGAGAAATAGTTGTAGCGCATAGCCGGCCGAAACAAAGGTGACTGCTAAGGCTAGATATTTGTCAAGCTTGGGAAGTAGATAAATGACGAACCCGATAAAAAATGGTATGGTCAGCCAAGCGATCGTAATAATATTCATGGATTGGGTTTACGGGGTGTTATTTTTCTCGATCTCGCTGGCTTCCAATGTGGGATTATCCCGTGCTAGCTTCATTACACCCACCAGCATCAGGGCTTGAATCGAAAAGCCGATGACGATCGCAGTTAAGATGATTCCTTGGGGGACTGGATCGGCGAAAGCTCTATTTTTGACATCTCCCATAATTGGCGTGAACAAGCCATTGAGGGATGCCACGACGACATAATAGGCAATTACACCGGTACTCATCACGTCCATAGAGACGATCTTCATCACCAGGTTCTTTTTAAGGATGATACCAAAAAAACCGCACAATACTGTGCCAAATACGAAGGCTTCTAACACGGAAATTTTTGTTGCTTGAGGTTTGGTGATAATGATACATTACTTGGGCACTACTAAAAAAGTAGAATGAGTCGATCGATTTTAGATTTTAGATTTTAGATTTTAGATTGACTCGGCAACTAATAGGAGCAGGGTTGGGAAGCTATCGTAAAGTTATGTTACTTTTTGGTAGTGGTATTAAATGGGAGTACAGAGTTTGACACTCCCCAGCTGTCGAGGCGTGGGGATTCTTGGATCAGCCAGTCGAACTTATCTCTGTTTGATCACCACCAATGAGTAGAGGTCGTTCTGTCCCCAAGCGTTAATTTCGGTGTGCCCCACCGTATTTAAAATGATTCCTGCCTGTTTCAGCCCGAGGGCCAAAATGTTCAGCGCGGCATTGTGATCGCGGTCTAATACCGCACCGCATCCACAGATATGTGTCCTGACCGACAACGACTTTTTGACTCTATTTCCACAAGCTGAGCAATCTTGAGAAGTGTACTGAGGATTAACAGTAATTACTGTTTTGCCGTACACTTTCCCAAAGTATTGTAACCACTGAGCAAACTGACTCCAAGCTGCATCGCTAATCGATTTGGCGAGCTTATGGTTCTTTACCATGTTCCGGACCTGCAAATCTTCGTAAGCTACAAAATCGTTAGATTTTACTACGTACAACGCCGTCTTTATGGCGAAGTCTTTACGCTGCCTACTAACTTTGAGGTGTCTTCTCCCTAACTTGTTAATCGCTTTTTTGCGATTACTGGAACCTTTCTTCTTCCTAGAGACTTTTCGCTGCGCTCGCTTTAAAGCTTTTTCGCTTTTTCGCAGGGGGCGAGGATTCGGGACGGCCTCGCTATTGCTATCGGTATAGAAATGGTTTAATCCAACATCTATTCCAATGGCTTTACCTGTTGGGCTAATTTCCTCCGTTCGTTCTACGTTGATGCAAAACTGAACATAGTAGCCATCAGCCCGACGTACAACCCTAACTCGCTTGATTTCACTCGAAGCGTAGAAGTGTAGATCCCGACTACCAACGAGTTTGAAAGTACCCGCAGTAAAACCATCCGTAAATGTCAAGCATCTTTTGTCGGTAGAAAGCTTCCATCCTGATGTCTTATATTCTACTGAGCGAGTATGTTTCTTGAACTGCGGATATCCTTTCTTTCCAGGCTTCTTCGCTTTACAATTAGCGAAGAAA
Organism: Microcoleus sp. bin38.metabat.b11b12b14.051; assembly: GCF_013299165.1. NCBI lineage: Bacteria > Bacillati > Cyanobacteriota > Cyanophyceae > Oscillatoriales > Microcoleaceae > Microcoleus > Microcoleus sp. bin38.metabat.b11b12b14.051. The sequence continues at coordinate 142,526 of NZ_JAAFKD010000015.1, read as the reverse complement.
CGTTGAACAGCAAAAATGACACGTTCAGCCGAAGCTTGGCGTGCCATTGAGTTAAGTTTTCTTGCCCATTCAAACTCTTTTGCCATCACGGCGCATTGTTTGTAGAGGTCAACTAGCTTAACTCCTTGATTGTCAATCCAGTACCTAAGAGCTTTGTTTCGGACAAACTGAGCAGTCCTGATCATGTCGTCGATGATCTGATACTGCTTTGCTTTGCCTTTTAACTTGTACTCTAGTGTTATCATAGAATTAGCTTATCGTATTTATACGGCTTTGTGCGTATAAATACGATAAATCTTTACAGTACATGAATAAATTAAAGCCGTCAAGCGAAGGACGGGGCTTTTACCCAGTTCTTCGGTAACTGGGGCGATCGCGCGCGATCGCAGTTTGATGCAACCGAATGCGAGTACAATAAATGTCGATCGCACCTGTGGAAACTCAACGGGATGCGATCGGACAACTTTTGGGAATGGGTTTAACGGTAGGGAAAGTGGCTCAAATGCTATCGCTGTCAGGGGTAGATGTGGAGAGAGTAGATTAATAACTCCATTGATTGAGAACAACAAACTGATTTTTGAGGTCATATTCTGCTGTTTCTAAATTATCAATTGCCTTGACTATCGCCTGATAACTCATGTTCTTGGAAGCCTCGGAATCTTGATAAACTGCCAAAATTCCTGAATGTTTTGGGTTTGCTTGATGCAATTGGTGAAAGTCATCACAATTCCGTGTCAGCAGCACTCTCTCATTTTGCCTCGCAGCATCTAGCACAACTGAATCTGGACGATTCATTAAATCCAGTGTATTGACTGTAGCTACATCGTGACCGACGGATTGAAGAAGATTGACCAAATACTTTGCTTGAGAATCTTCATCAAGCAGCATTCGTAGACTCAAGTTGAACTCCTTTTGCTTCCAATCGATAGCGTTCCTCGTCTGCTTCTAATTTTATGAGTTCTTGGTGACTCTGACAATAATTGATTGTTTCATAGATAGCAGACAGCGGTAAATCCCAATTTTCGGCAGCTTGTTCGGGTGACATCCCATTAGCAGTCATGTCTCGCCAAATAGTCGATGCCAGTAATTTACGCCCCTTAATGTAAAGTTGTTTGCGCCAAGCATGGGGACGTGCAGTTAAATATTGCCAATTCTCGATTTCCGGGGTATTTTGTAGTGATTGAACGATCGCACTTAGCAGGGCAAGGCGATCGCTGACTGAGAGTTGGCAGACTGTTTCCTGAAGCTGTTGCAGGGACATAAAAAATACTCCAACAAAGGTTGGTATCTGAATTATAGTATAAGGAAGCGCGATCGCGACTATTTGACTACGGATAGTTTGAGCGGTAGATAGAATTTCTTGACGGCGAATCGGGTTGAAACTGCGATCGATCGCCCGTTTACTGATTAGATCGCCACCATCGTACCACGATCGCCTGTCTCGACTTGAGGGCGCACTTGAGATTCATAAATCTCATCGCCGGCTTTGGCAAATTCTTCTTTGCTGTAGCGGGGTTCGTGGACTATCATCGGTTTGAGATCGTTTCAACGGTTGTTCTTTAATGTTGGCCTGGGCGATCGAGGTTTTCATTCAGCCTCCTCAATCTGTCTGTATAGTCATTTAAGCAAACAGTTTCTGTAATTTACAGGTTTAACACCGAGAGCTTATAGAGCGAATTGAGCGATCGCCCGATCGGCGACACAAATCATCGCGCACCTGTTATCCTGTAACAATAGCTCAGTCTTTTGAAAAGGCGATCGCCATGACAACAGCAGTCTCGATCGACATTGGTACACTGATCGCACGCACCCCCGGACTGCACGGCGGATGTCCTCACATCGTCGGCAAAGGTGTCACCGTTCGGCGAATTGTCACTTGGTACAAACGCGGACTTAACGCTGAAGAAATTTGCGATCGCGTCGGACATCTCACCCTCGCCGAAATCTACGCCGCACTCACCTACTACCATGCCAATACCGCAGAAATCGAAGCCGATTTGCTCCATCAAGCATCAGAGGCTAAGCGTCTAGAAGCTCTGCACAACAAGTCGGGTCAAAAAGCATGAGTGAAATCCGGCTTTATCTAGATGAAGACTCGCAAGATCAGTCTCTACTGCGAGCATTACGAGCGCGTCAAGTTGATGTCACAACCGTCAACGAAACTCAAACAGAAGGGTTAATAGACGAAGAACAACTTCGGTTAGCTGCGACTCAAAGTAGAGTCTTGTACAGTCACAATATTGGAGACTTTTGCCAGTTACATAACGAGTTCCTCGCCAGAGAAGAATCTCATGCTGGCATTGCACTGCTTTCACAAGAATATTCTGTCGGTGAGCAAGTTCGAGCTATTCTGGAACTAACTGCTAATAAAACAGCAGAGGAAATGGTGAACCAGCTAGAGTTTTTGGGTAAATATTTGAAAAACGGCTAGTGTAAGTCACTGCGCCTAGAGCCAACGATCAATGATTTCACTGGCGTCAACTTCAAAAGCTGCTGTCTCAATGTCGATCGTTTATTTGGGAATTATCCGTGCTTTATTTCTAATTTTACCGCAGATTATTTTTGTTTGTCAATTGAGTATCGATCGGCGCTAAGGATGGTTTTATTTTTAGCAGCTTGTAGCACTTTTAGCAGGTATTGTGATGATATTTTGTACGTCAACAACTCCCGCTCGACGGACATGGCGAGAACCAATGCGGACAATCCAGATTTGAGCATCTGGATGACGGGCTTCGAGGCGATCGCAAGCAGCGATTTCACTGGCGTCAACTTCAAAAGCTGCTGTCTGAATGTCGATCGCCACAATCTTACCACGATCGCCTGTCTCGACTTGAGGGCGCACTTGAGATTCATAAATCTCATCGCCGGCTTTGGCAAATTCTTCTTTGCTGTAGCGGGGTTCGTGGACTATCATCGGTTTGAGATCGTTTCAACGGTTGGTCTTTGATGTTGGCCTGGGCGATCGAGGTTTTCATTCAGCCTCCTCAATTTTGCTCTTAATATATATCGATAGCTTTGTTTCTCAGTGCATTTCCTATGGGTTCATCATAGCACTCTATCAGCTAGATTCTGTATTTCTTCTTTTCAATGTAATCATCAATATTATTCAGCATATGAGTTAAATATTTTACCAATTTATCTTTATCGTCAACTAACTTGCTCCAAAGTATTTGACTCGAAGCATCACTAAAAGAAACATTCCCATGTGCCAAATCGCATCGTATCTTAACCACAAAATTCAGAATTTCATCTATTTCTCTACTCGGAACTCCTAAATTTCCAAAAAACCCGTACATATCTATAAGCTCTTTAATAGTTTTAGCATCCAAATTTCCCGATATGGGAATATTAGATGGATCTAACGAAACTATCTCATCATCCAAAACCGATTTAATTAATTCCTGAAGATTGTCAGCTACACTATCCTTTTTGACAGATGAGTCTCTGAAACTTTTACTTTTATCGTTCAGCAACCACAATCTCTTTATTTTCGGACTTAAATCTTTGTAAGTTAATCCATCGATTAAAATAACATCATGAATTGCAGTTATACCATTTCTAATAGAAGATTCAACGAGATTGTATAATAGCAAATAACAATGAGACTGCAAGATTTTTTGAATCTCGCTATCAACAATATATTCACCTGATGGGAAAACGATCGATTTAGCAGACAATGCACTAATGCCTTCAATTTTATCTACTAACTCAAAATATTTCTGGATTTCTGCCACTCGCCTGTTAAAGTCTCTGATAAACTCTTTCATAAGCTGTGACTTAAAAGCTTGTCCTTATCATAATATTTCTTAAATCCACTTAAAAAAGTTATCTGCACAAAATTCAATATGTTCTCAAGAGTTGATGCGATAAAACACTTCATTTATTACTCTCTCATCAGCTTTGTCTGAGAGAAAGATTGTTCGGAGTGAAGTATATTTAAACTTTCTTTGGCGTGAAGGTGCGAGATCCTTAAAATAGGAACCATTTAGAGAGTCTAATGTCTTGAGGTTGCTCAGTTGTAACTGATTTGTCAGGAAAGCTGCCAAAGTCATCACCCTCTGAGCTCCATCAACAATCGCTACTTTTCCAGTTTCTTTGATTTCTGCGACAATTATGGCAGCAATAGGCACAGCAAGAATAATGGATTCAATGAATCGAGATTGATGATTAATATCCCATCTCAAGTTTCTGTGAAATTCAGGGATATAAATCTCACTGAACCCAGCATCATCTTGTTTCAGGTATTTATCGACTATGAATTCGATGGTGTATTCTGTGGTATGGTAGTCAATCTTTTGCCTTATTTCGTCAATCTGCTCTTCGGCGATATTGATGATGTCTTGCCTAATTGCTTGAGACATAAGCACCTGCGTCTATATAACAAGGACATACAAAGATACTCCAACTTTTGTTGGTATCTATGGCTCTCCTGATGTTGTGGTTATAAGGCAGATTTATCAATCCTCAAACTATTGCCCTATAAGGCTTTCAATTGAATCTTTTGAGGAAGCTATCAGTTACCCCCCACTTTTTCACCATAAGTCCAGGAGAGCCGTATCTATATTATAGTACATTGCGAAGAGTTCTCCAGTTTGCGTAATCAGTTTTAGGGGTTGCTTGATTTTGCTTAACTCGCTCTAGCAATCCAGAGATTGCCAAAAGTTCTTGAGTTGCAGCTTCGCTTTCAGTATTTGCTAAGTAAGCGGCAAAATCAGTAAGTACCTGTAATCGTTCCGGTGATAGTTGCTTGAGTAAGTCGTTAAGTTGGCGGTGTAACTCTGTCACAGATATCAAATCTGCTGAGGAGCGATCGTTCATTTGGGAATTATCCGTGCTTTATTTGTAATTTTACCGCAGATTATTTCTGTTTGTCAATTGAGTATCCATTAATTATCAGAACTTCGTGGTGCTATTGTTGATCTCTGTTTTAAGCTTTGATCTAGATTGGTATAGGATACCGATATTCCTTGTTTACTGTCTTTATCTACCGCTTCAATGTCCAAGAAACTGTTTGCATCAATACCAAACGTTATTTCTATCCTGGGAGTGCCAGAAGGCGCTGGGGCAATACCATCTAAGCGAAAAGAACCTAAATAGATTATATTTGGCCCATGTGAGGAATCTCCTTGTACTACTTGAACATCTATACTTGTCTGATTATCAGATATAGTTGTAAATGACTCACTCTTCTTAGTTGGGATACAAGTACACTGACGAATAATAATAGATACTTCCCCACTTGCAGTCTTCACGCCCAAATATCCAGATGTCACATCTAGCTGTAACACATCTTTTACTGACCCACTAAGTAGTCCTGCATAAATGGCAGCACCCATAACTACTGCTGTTTCTGAAAAGGGAATTTTAACTATTTGTTTATTCGTTATTTGTCGAATTTGCTCCTCCATTCCTGCTATGAAAGAAGAAGATCCAGTCAGGAATACTTTTTTGATAGTATCTTTAGAGATTTTAGCTTCAAGTAACGTATTTTCTAGTAAAACACGAAAGTATTTGAGAAGTGTTTGCTGTTCTCTGCTACTGATTAAAAAGCATTTTCCCAAAACACTTAAAACTTCAAAAACTCCATCTCCTATCTCCAAAATAGACGCAACAATATGCCCTTCACTTACATCAAAGATTAAAATTGTTTCATTATCCTTTACGTTGATTCCATAAGAAAGAGCAGCTAGAGTAGATGAGTTCTTGACTCCCCGACATTTTAAATCTGCAAGACTAGCCACATCTTGTACTGCCTTACGCTGAAGAAGTGTGAAACAAGAAGGAACTGATATTACAACTTCTCTTATCTGCCAACCTAAATACTGAGTGGCATGATTAACAATATTACGCAGTCCGTTAGCCACTATTTCTTCAGGTTTAAGATTTTGATTTAGACAGGGGCAACTTATTAAAGGGAAACCATCTTTCCCTTTGATAACATTATAGGAAACATCTAAACCTTCTTGCCTAATCTCATCGTAATGTCGTCCTATTAGGTTCAGAATACCTTCAAATATATTTGCTTGATTACCCAGTGCTTGGTCTTTTACTTCCTGCCCTACTAACCATTCACCATTTGGAGTACAAGCGATGATATCAGGAGTTTTAAGCTTTCCTTGGCTATTTGGAATCACAGATACATGAAAATCTTTAATGACAGCAACTGAAAAACCACTAGCATCAAGCTGGATGCCAACTACGGAAAATGAAGAATCTGTTGTCACACGAGATGAAATACATCTCAAATCGAGCTGTTTAGCTTGCTGCTGATATTCAGTTTCCTTCTGCATTAAAAACGGCTTTTCAACACGGCTAATTTGTTCTTGGGTAAGTCCCAGAATTTGCTGAAACTTCCTCAAAGTTTCGCGAAAATGTTCGCTCAATGGGTATTCCACTTGAATCGCCTTGGAAAATTCTTGCTCGTAACGTAGCAGCTTTTTTTTATATTCAGCTTTTTGACGCTTCTGCTCCAATTCTAATTTCTGTCGCTGTTGAGCTTCTTGTTGCTGTTTGAGTTGGTCCTGATATTTTGCTTCTAACGGCTTACAAATTGGTTGTTCAATCTGGGTAATATCTTCATCTTTAAGCCCTAACTGTTGTTGAAAATGCTTTAAACCATCTATAACGTAATGATTTGGTGGATATTCTGCTTGAATTGCCTTAGTAAACTCCTGCTCGTAGCGACGAAGTTTATTTTCGTATTCTGCCCGTTCCTTTTCCTTTTGCTGTCGCTCGGCTGCTTCCCTTAGCTGTTCCTGATGTCTGAGTTCTGCTTGCTGACTCAGAGGTTGTTCAACACGAGCAATATCTTCATCTGTAAGTTTTAAAGACTGTTGCAATTTCTCTAAGCTTCGACGAGTTTGCTGGCTGAAGGGGAATTCTCGTTGGATTGTATCGATCAACGTCTGCTCATACTGAACCAGGTTTTGTTGATAGGCTGCTGACTGCTGAATAAACTTCGCTTCAACTTCTTGCTGAATAGGTAGAATGTTTTCATCTCTCAGCCCAAGCATCTGCTGAAGCATATTCAAGTCTTCATGGGCAAACTCACTTAGTGGATATTCATGCTCTGCTTCTGCAATCAACGTTTCCCGGTACTGTTGCAGATTTGCCAGTCGCTCTTGATAAGGACGCAATACCTCAACTTCAATTTCAGTTGCTTCTTCAAGTGTTAGCCCTAGCTGATGCCTCAATGTATTTAAAACTGCCCGCCCTGCGGGTCGAATCGTACCTGCATTGGCATACCGTGAAGCGATTTTTCGATATTTCAGCTTGGGGTCAGTAACCCGTGCCTTAGCAAGAACAATTTCAAACCCCTTGTCTTTCAATACGATAATTTTGGGGGTCATCTTGGGAGCTGTTTCCCGTACCTTGCTGGCAGCGTATTCATGCAACTCCAGCATTGAAATAAACCCGTCACTATTTATATCACCTGCCCCGGTTTCAATGCCCTCCACCAGATAGCGGGTGTAAATTGACAAATCCGATCCCTGCTGCTCAAATGAATATTGAGTTGAACTGGAGGAGGTGAGTACGACCCGCCCTTCTGCACCCAACTGAGTCTGCAAGTCAACCGAACCATCATCCTTTGCCTGTAATGCCGGATCAAACGCTCCGCTAAAACAACAATCCAGGATAATTGCCTGCCGTTTGGCACGGCTATTGTTCATGATGTCGTGGACAAAACTTGTGGGGACAGCCGTTGACCGAATTAAATCGCCCTTGGCGTTTTTCCGAGTGCTCCGACTGGCAAAATATAGCCTGCCAGCATCATCCTTAATCCCATGTCCAGAGAAGAACAGTAAAACCAGATCGTCCTTTGTACGACCGTCAAACAACGTCTCAATTTCAAACTGCATTATGTGAGATTGAGGGTTAGCAAGTGTTTTCACCTCATCAAACCCACCCATTTCTGGGTCTTGCAAGACTCGCCGTAGGGCTTCAATGTCCTTTACGGCCGCAGGTAACAGATTTAACCCCGGCTCATACTGGCTGACCCCAATCAACAATGCAACTTTTGTCATGTCTGCCTGCCTATGTCGCCACAAAATCTTGGGCTGCTTTGATGGCAGCTTCTAACTCTTCCCTACTGTGGGCTTTCACCGTCAGTTTTTTGCCATTAGCTTCTACAGTAAGCTCAATCGGCTTACCACCAAGGCGATCGCCCAGAAACCCCATTAGTTTTTGAACATTAGTAACACTAACCTCAGCCGTTAGCAAGCCCACCAACATCCCCCCGATCGCTTTGTTGCCTTCTGGTGGATTGGGGTCTAGTACACGATCAACCCCAACTTCGTCCATTTGCTTCAGTTCAGCCATGAATCGTTGTGCCTGTTCGTCTCGTTCTTCTGAGTTCAGGTCAGGGTCATTGAAGGCGATCGTAAATTTAATACTAAGTTTCTCAGACATAATGCTACGGTTAGTTTTTAATTTTATTTACTCAATTATCTTGATTATATCCGGCAACAGCAGTTTCCCCAGCAGCAATCAGCACCTAAATTTTCGCCACTAGCATAAATAAGCTTAAATCACCATCAGCGCTAAACTAGGTTAGGTAAATGACTGTTTATACTGATGACTATTTTTACTCTGCGATCGATCAAAAAAGACTTCGGCATCAAGGAACTCTTGACAAATGCCAGTTTCAGCCTCGATGAAGGCGATAAAGTCGGACTCATCGGCACTAATGGTTCGGGTAAATCCACGCTACTGAAGATGATTGCGGGTATGGAGTCGATCGACTCTGGCGATCGCTGGGTCAATCCAGGGTCTACAATTGTCTATCTCCCGCAACAGCCCGATTTAGACGAAAACCATACGGTTTTAGAGCAAGTATTTGCCGACAGCGGCGAACAAATGGCTTTGGTGCGGGAATACGAGGAAATTTCGGATCAACTTTCCCACGGTAAAGGCGATACGGACAAGTTGATGTCGCGCTTATCTACCGTGTCGGCGCGCATCGACGAGGTGGGCGCGTGGGATTTGGAAACTAAGGCGAAATTGATTTTGACCAAGTTGGGGATTGAGGATTTTCATGCGAAAATCGCCGACTTGTCGGGCGGCTACCGCAAGCGCATTGCTTTAGCAACGGCGCTACTATCGGAACCTGACGTGTTGTTGATGGATGAACCGACAAACCACTTGGACGCCCTGTCTGTGGAGTGGTTGCAGAACTATTTGAACGGCTATCGCGGTGCGCTGCTGCTGATTACGCACGATCGCTATTTTCTCGATCGCGTGACCAATCGCATTCTGGAGATCGATCGCGCCGACCTATACAATTATGCTGGCAATTACGCTTATTATTTGGAGAAAAAAGCGTTAGCCGAAGAATCCGCCGCCAGCACTCAGCGCAAATTTTCGGGAGTATTGCGACGTGAGTTGGAATGGCTCAAGAAGGGGCCGAAAGCCCGCAGTACCAAGCAAAAAGCTCGGATCGATCGCATTAAGGATATGCGCGCCGAGGAGTTCAAAACAGCCAACGGTAAAGTCGAGATTGCTACAGCGGGGCGACGGATTGGCAAGAAAGTCATTGAGTTGTTGAATATTCGTAAAGCTTATGGCGATCGCACTTTAATCAAAGATTTTACCTACAATTTCACTCCCGAAGACAGAATTGGAATTATTGGCTGTAACGGCGCGGGAAAATCCACGCTGATGGATATCATTACCGGACGCATCCAGCCGGATTCCGGTACTGTGGAAATTGGCACAACCATTCATATCGGTTATTTTGACCAGCATTCAGAGGATTTGACACCGAATGAAGACCAGCGGGTGATTGAATACCTCAAAAGTGTAGCGGAATTGGTGCAAACGGCGGATGGGGAAATCATTACCGCTTCTCAAATGCTGGAGAAGTTTTTGTTTCCGCCCAACCAACAGTATGCACCGATTAACAAGCTTTCGGGCGGCGAAAAGCGTCGGTTATTCCTGCTGAAAGTGCTGATGAGTGCGCCCAACGTACTGATTCTCGACGAACCGACAAACGACCTAGACGTGCAGACTCTGGCGGTTTTGGAGGACTATCTGGAAGACTTTAACGGCTGTGTAATTGTAGTATCGCACGATCGCTATTTTCTCGATCGGACGATCGACATGGTGTTCGCCTTGGAACCCGGCGGCAATTTGCGCTTGTATCCCGGCAATTACTCGGTATATTTAGACTACAAGAAAGCCGAAGAAGCCAAGGAACTCAAAGCACAAAAAGACAAAGAAAAGCTTGCACGCACTCCTGAATCTAACAATTCAAAAGCCAAAGCTTCTACTACAAAATCAACCAAAGTTTCGTTCAACGATCAGCGGGAATATCAGCAGTTAGAGGCTCAAATTCCGAAGCTGGAAGCTGAGAAACAAGAAATTGAGAAGATTTTGTCCAACAATGCTCCCAGCGGGTTTGCGGAGGTGAAGAAGTTATCGGATCGTTTGGCTAAATTGACCCAGGATATCGATCGCGCGACTGAGCGGTGGTTGGAGTTGGCGGAACGAGTCGGTTAAGACCATTTTTAATTTTAGATTGGAGATTTTGGCGGAGCGTAACTTTAATAAGTTATTATCCGCCAAAATTAACTAATTTTTACTATTGTTTCAATGCCTTGAGAAGCATCTGAATAACTCGATAAACGTGGGAACCGGGCGTCGGTGGCCAGTGCTGTTGAGGATGGGGATGTAAATTATTGGCACGTTTAACAGCATCCTCAATATAGTCCTTAAACGAATCTAAATCAAGATTGCTCTTATTATAGCATCCCAACTTATTTCGCAACCTTGCTTCAACATCTTTGCAGGTTGTATCATTAGGATCTAAGTCATCAAAATGTAAATATAACCAAGCCTCAAAGCAAGGATTACTAATACCTAGTTGATAATTTTTCTGTTTGGCTTCACGACAGATAGCACTGATATTTTTTACTCCCCATCGATCCACATCAAATATTAGCCATAGAGTATCCTCTGGAGTCATATTATATTTTTGTGCAAATTCATCTAATCGATCCAAAACATATTGAGGGGCAGACTTATTATCTTCGCCCGTTGGCAATATTTCTATCTTGATACGAGAGTCACGAAACATCGAGAAATATTGCTTTTCAGTTTCCCTACCCTCTGTAGCAATAACAAAAAGTGTGGCATCTCGATTATTGTACTGACGATCTAGGAGCTTGGTTCGATTGCGTTTTTTCATGTTTGCTATCATGTTTGTCAGATAACTCTGTTTCACAATCCAGCCATCCTAAACTACGGATATCTCCAAAGAATGGAATAGCTCCAAATCTACCATTTAAATAGCCTTTTTCGATTTGAACATCTGGTCTAATTTTAAACTCTGCTAGCGAACAAATATGTGATGCACCTTGCTCATTTTTTTCAACAAACCAGATTTCGTCTCTCCGCATAATATCTAAGTCTAGAAGGTTCGTATCATGAGTTGTAAATATTAGTTGGCTCTGACTATTTTTTTGTCTACAATTCAAGGCTATTTCTATAAATTTTCGTGACAAAAGAGGATGAAGACGGCGGTCTAACTCATCCAGTAAAATCACTATTTCAGGATTTTCTTGTAAAGCAAATAGTGCCGGAATTAAGTTAATTAAACGCTGCGTACCTTCGGATTCTTCTTCCATTGAAAAGTCTACAAGATGACCGTTCTCATGACGATGTTGAGTCCTAAGTTGAATGAGGCTTAGCTTACCTTCTACTCCATACTTGAGGAAATATCGTTGACCTGTGAGATTTTCAAGCATTGCAATAGAATTTTCATTGGCATCAGCAAATTTTTGAATGATTTTCTCCTTGATACTATCTGGCATACCTGGAAAATGGCGATCAAAGTCCAAGTCAACTTCTTCTTTTCCTATAGAATCAATACCAGTGCCTGCAAATTTCAAAAAGCTACTTATAAACTTAGTAAATTGTTCGTTATTTAAAATAGTAAATTCTAGAGCTTCATAGTGAGATTCGGCTGGGATAATAACTAGGACATCTCTGAACCAATCCACAACAGGCTTGACAGTCTGAACATTGCGATCTACAGCTTCTGTTAAAAAAAGTTGATTTGGGCGTGTTCCCTGTGTAATAAAGTCGAGAAACTGTTCTTGTTTTTTGCTCCTACCTTTGAGGGCAGATCCATACTCTACTTTAGTTTCTTTGTTTTCAGAAGTGAGCCGTTCAAAAAAAGGTACTTCCCGTTTTTTGCCTGCGGGGGTTATGTAAAGCCATTCTTCAATTATTTGGGTAGCATTTAACTTAAATCCATAGGAATAAAGATTCCCGTGATGAGTGAAAATAAATTCAAACTTGCTAGGTTTTTTACTGTTATTACCTAATTTAAATGGAGTAACTAGAATAGCCTGACTACTACGTGTTCCTTCTACAATCAAATCCTTGGCGAAATCAATTGCTTTAATTAGGTTAGATTTGCCTGCTGCATTGGCGCCATAAATAGCAGAGATAGGCAAAAGTGACCGTCCCTTACCTGCTGTATCTACAGCCAGATGGTCTGCATGATGTTGGTCACTGCTAACAGCTACCATACTGAAAGTTGTTTCTTCCCTGAAGGACAGGAAGTTCTCTATGGTTACTTGGACTAACATAGCTATTTCACTGACTTAGGGGGTTTGATGATGGTTACTATAACAATTTACTCAATAGTGCCACAAAATCAGAGTTATGGAGATTTTTACTCCTAAATCGTTGTTTTGTGTAACAAATTTAGAGCTGAGGGATGATTGGTACACACTCAAACTCAAAAAAATGGAAGAGTTTGTTTTGACTTGTAAGTCGATCGCCCTTCCTCACTTCCTCGCGCGCGATCGCACTTGGGTGTAATCTGGGATAGGATGCAAGTGCGATCGACCTACTGATCGCTCATTCGGACAACTACAGGCATTCTAGTTGCACCGCCAAAACTTTTTGCTGCACCGGTAGCTCAATCACAAATTCTGTCCCCTTGGAGATCTCGGAAACGCATTTCAAACGTCCGCGATGTTTTTCTGTAACAATCTGATAGCTAATCGACAATCCTAGCCCCGTACCTTGTCCGACGGGTTTTGTGGTAAAAAACGGGTCGAAGATGCGTTCTTGGACTGATGGGGATATGCCAGTGCCATTATCTTTAATCGCAATCTTAACCCATTGAGAGTCTATAATTTCAGTGGCGATCGCGATCGTCGGCATAAAACCCGGATTCCCGCGAGCTTGACTAATCAAAGCATCAATGGCGTTGTTGAGGATATTCATCAACACCTGATTGAGTTGGCCTGCGTAGCATTCCACCTTCGGCAAGATGCCGTAGTGCTTGAGGATCTGAATCTGGGGGCGATCGGCTTTGCGATTGAGCCGGCTTTGCAAAACGATCAGAGTGCTGTCAATTCCTTCATGAATATTCACAGCCTTCATGTCTGACTCATCGAGACGCGAAAAGTTGCGGAGCGTCAGTACAATCTCTCGGATGCGCTCAGCACCCATTTTCATGGAAATCAGCAATTTAGGCAAGTCTTCGATCAGGAAATCCAGCTCAATTTCCTCTGTTAACTGTTGAATCTGCGGATTGGTATCGCTATATTGCTGTCGGTACAGCTCGATTAACTTTAAAAGTGATTGAGAGTGTTCTCTTGCATGATCGATATTGCCGTAAATAAAGCTGACTGGATTGTTGATTTCGTGAGCGACTCCCGCCACCAATTGTCCCAGACTTGACATTTTTTCGGTTTGAATCAGTTGCGCTTGAGCGTTTTTCAAATCTTGCAACGTTCGCTCCAAAGTCATTTTTTGCTGTTGCAGAGAAGTAATTAGTTTAGTCTTGTCAACTTCCGATTGTCGCAGCGCAATTTCAGCTTGCTGGCGTTCGGCAATTTCCACTTGCAGTATTTCATTAGTTTCTGTCATGGCGAGCGTGCGTTCTTCCACTCGCATTTCCAGTGTTTCATTTGCCACAGTCAGCCCGATTTCTGCTTGTTTTTGCTCCCCTAAAATGGCAGATAACAGTAGTGTAGAAACTGCGACGACTCCCATAAAAGTTTGCAACAATATTAATGATTCGTTCAAGGATGCACGCAGGAAAGAACTGGTGCCATTCACCGTACCCCACAGCGCAAAACTCGATACTAAGGCAATTGCCAGAGTTGCACCGTGCTGTCCAAACCGAAATGCCGCCCACCACAGGCAAGGCACCATGATATATTGTACGGGATAGTTATCCCAAAAAGCAAGTTTGCCAGTACCCATCAACAGGCTCAAGAGCAGCAATCCTTCAATCGATTTCTGGCGCTGCCAAAGCATCGGGGGTAATCGCTGCCAAACCAACAGCATGGGCAAAAACACTAAAATACTGATGGCATTTCCCGTCCACCAAGTCAACCACATAAACCCGTAATTAGTCCATTGGGAAATTCCGCCCAAGCAGATGGTTGTCACTCCTATCGTGGCATTTAATCCGGTGCAGATAGCAACAATCAGCACAAATTTTAGTACGGAGTTAGCTGAAGCAAAAGGTGCGGAGTTAGGGATGAAGCGCCGGATCAGTCTACTTCCTAATTGCGCCTCTCCAGGGGCTCCCAAGGAGCAAATCGAGCAGACGACTATCGAGATACAGAGGTTGTGATTGCCTTCAGAGTAGCCGGGAATTGCAGCTATAAAATCTGCCAGCCAAATTACGGGGGAAATCTTGAATCCTCCCCAAAGGATGGCACTCCAAGCGATCGCGGAAGGAAACCAAACGGCTGTAATCCCGGGTGGAATCGGCAGGGCTACTGCCATGCCTAGTTTTGCCGCACCGTAGTAAATTATGCCGATCGCGCTGACAATTGCCAGCCACTTTAATCTGGTGGTTAAATTTAATTTTTGCGTTTGGCGATCTAAGTATTTTCTCGGATATAGTTTCATGATTTCAAACAAATAATATAAAAAATCTGAGAGTTTTCGCTTAGTTTTTATCCCAGGTAGCACTCAAATGAATGGGAAAGCGATATTTTATTTAAGGACTGGTTAGGTGCAATATACTTACGTATATCGGTGATGATGCGGACAAATTTGATTCTAGCGAGCGCAGACAGTTGCAAAACAGTTCGCAGTAGATTAATCAGTGCCATGCTTGGTATTCTGTTGGATCGAAAAGTCTCAATTACACGTTACTCGATTCCCTGGCATCTGGTGAAAAATGGGTAGGTTAGAGCAGTGTGCAAAGTATTTCGATTTGTATTGCGTCATATCATGTGCGGTCAATTACCATCACAAAAATGGTTTGTAGTTTGCCCGAAAGTCCGTAGCCGGAGAGCGGACGCGAGCGTCCAAACGATCGAACAAACAGATCGCGCGTGCGGTTAATCCAGCGGACAGGATATCGCTGGTTGGCTCAAAACTGGCATCGATCGCGCGCCAGACCACCGTCCGCTCTTTTGTGGCGATCGCACAGCTCTCGATGCCTGTTGACATAAAATTATGTGTATGATATTAAAATAAGTACCGAATGTTTAAAAAAAATTAATGTAAAAATTCAATCTAAAAATTCACAATGGCGATCGAGCCTTTTGATTCAGTTGACAGTTAACTTGGGAGGGCGACCTCTGCCTGGTAAGGAAAAGGATTAAAGTGACGAACAGTCTGATTTTAATTTATCGCTTACAGGGATTTGCTTTCAAGCAATTCTTTATGGTAAAATTTCGTCATATAATTTTGATTCATCGCACCAACCCAGACAAATTTGAACGCAGAAACTAGATTGATTAAATTCATTGAGTGATTTCGGTTGAATTTTGCCAAACAGAAACCAGATTATTTGGTGCATCCTCTGCGGCCCACTATTAACAGAAATAATTTTACTTCGACGAGGACTAGCAGCGTCCGATGAACAAAAATCGACTAACAGCTAATGTCATTACCGGCTTAGTAACCTTAGCCTTAACTATTGTCCTGTCGAGTTATCGCCCAGTCGTTGCTCAAAATACTGCTGAAAATTCCCCAGCACCAAAGACAACCACCGCGCTTCAAGAATCCGCAGCCAAACCCGCAGAGATTGCCAAACCTTCACTCAAAAGCCCTCCCAGCACTGACAAGCCGACGGAAGTTTCCCTGGGTTTCTCTGTCCTCAACCTCGGTAGGATAAATCAAGCCGATGAAACTTTCGATATTAGCGGTTTCTTGTATGCAGCTTGGCAAGACAAACAGCCTTTGACCCGAATACGATTGGCGATCGAGTAGTTCGCTACACTCCCGAACAAATATGGGAACCAGCCTTAACAATTTTCAACTCTCAGTCAGCCACCAAAAGAGGTGCGGTGCAATTAAGCGCGCAACCCGACGGCACTGTCACTTATTTAGAACTGGTTAATGCAACGGTATCATCAACATTTGATTTGAGAAAGTTTCCCTTTGACTCCCAAACTGCCATGATGATCTGGGAACCTTTGTCTTCTGATAGCAAAGGTATCGTGTTTAAAGAAAATCCTACGGCGACTGGATATAGCAAAGATTCCTACGTTTCTTTGTCTGAATGGAAAATTCTCGGCATCAACCCCGCAGTCACTATCCAGAAAGCGGAAAACGAAGATAAAACTTATCCGCGATATACTTTTGCAATCAAACTGAAGCGTAATTATCAATTTTATATATTTAAGGTATTTGTGCCGCTGCTGCTAATTACGATGATTTCTTGGACGACTTTTTGGATCGATCCGAATACGGCTTTTGTCCCTCAGATGAATGTCGGCATTACCAGCATTCTTACGGCAATTACTTTTAATTTCACGGTGGCTAACTCTTTGCCGAGAGTGCCTTACATGACTTTGATGGACGCATACATATTTATCTGTTATATCTTTTTCTTCTCGTCAATTATGGCTACTGTAGTTTCACATTTCTGGCTCAAAAATCACAAAAATCCGGAACTCTCTATTGAGCTGCTGTGCAAATTGCGCTGGATATTCCCCTCAGCTTTTATCCTCGCTCAAGCTACCGCAATGACTATTTTCTTGGTAAGGTAAATCAAGCAATTCTAGAGTTGGCTGTTTTCTAGGAAAATTCGATCGCACTCAATATGTATAAATAAAAATTATATTATGGAAAAAACAATTTTTTTATTGTCATGTTACGAATCGTGTCTTAAAAAAAATTCCAAAAATTAATGAGAATAATTCTGATTAAGCCGACGTTTTTGCGAGCTTTGACACTTTATTACTGAATTGTGATGAAGCTATGGTACTATTAAAGTTATAGAATCTGGAGCTAGTTATTGCTATTAAGCAAACAAGCATATAAATTTAAGAGAGCTAAAAGTATGAAACCCTTATCCAGTCAGGAAACCAACGACCAACGGCGAGAGAAACCAGGTTTTTTGCGAGACAGTAAAAGTAAAGTTTTGTGTCAAAACCCGCCGCACCATAGGGCGTGGGGGGTTGACAAAAGCGGCAAAATGCGATGCAAAAGTGAGACGAAGCAAGACTAACAGCAGAGGAGTGAAAAAAGCTTACAACCGGTGACACAAAAGTCGATCGGGCTACAAGCAATCCCAGCGAAAAAAATGCAACGGCAAGCTGGCGCTTCAAACCCTGATGCAGTATATCATTTCCCAATCTCAAATCTCACGGGTGCCATCGAAAATGTTGTAAGTTCGCCCCGGACTAAAAATATGATGGCGGGTGAGATACAATTGACCTGTTCTGACCAAAGAATTGGTAAATATTAGAAGTATCCTGTAGAAGTCTGAAGTTGAGAACCTCAGGGTTGTCGGGGAGCGGGAGTAACATAAAACTATGCCTCAAAAAGTAATCGCCAAACAGATGTCTTTGGAATCATCGTCAGAGCCGATCGCCGTGAGCGCGACAGTCGAAACCGTGCCAGCCGAAGCAGTGGCAGTAGAGTCCTACGCCGATCGGTTGATGGACGAATTGTTTGAAGGAGTCGATCGAGCATTCGACGGCAACGGCACGCAGCCACCGGAACCCGTGGCGCCAGAATTTGTGGCGCTCAAGTCAATCTCGGTACCTCAAATAGTATTGTCGCAGTTGGCGCCAGAGCCTCAGCAAAGCGGCGCAAAAGACGTAGCAGCGATCGCCCGCCAAGTCGCCCTAGAAACAACCAAAAAACAACAGTCGAAACAATCATTCGACAAAATATTGCTCGGAGCAGCCTGTGGATCGCTGCTGCTCGTCTTGGGATTGTGGCTGGCAAGTAGGTCGGGACTCGTGCGCTTGCCCTCCGCCGGCATCCCGCAGGCGCCTGCTGCAAATAGCAAAAACCCACCAGACACCCAATTTGTCGAATACGTGCAACGCTCCCTAGTGGCGATCGAACAAAAGAAAGGGCCCCAGACTAACTCGCAACTTGCCGGAGTTCCCGAAACCGCCACCCCCGGAACACTGCCGAGCATTGCAATTTCCGGCGCGCCACCGGCAACCGCAGGTCTTTCGACAGCAGTCAACCGAATTGCTAATGCCCTAGAACAAGCCGCCTCCGCCCCCGGAGCACCAGCACCGCAAGTCGTAGTCATCCCGCCTCCGGCTCAGGTGACTGTGGCTCAGGCTCCCGCTGCTCCGGCTCAGGTGACTGTGACTCAGGCTCCGGCTGCTCCGGCTCAGGTGACTGTGACTCAGGCTGCTCCTCAAACGGCCTCGGTTTCCCCATCGCCTGCGGCCCCAGCTTCCGGTAGAGCGATCGCCGCGGCAGGCAGTCGCACTCCCCTCGCCACTTCCGGGTCCTCCTCGGAGTCTGTGCAGCCGAAGATTTTGGCTCGCGAAACCGAACCAGCACCAGCGCCGGCCGCTGGGCAATCCGCGCCCGCGCCCCAGCAGCAATCAACACCGGCTGCTGCTACCGCGTCGATTTCCGCCCACACGCTGGTGGGAATTTTGGAGTTGGGCAATCGATCGGCTGCTTTGTTTGAAGTAGACGGTGTAGCCCGCCGAATTTATGTCGGCGAAAGCATCGGCGCTAGCGGTTGGACTCTGGCAGAAATCAAAAATCAAGAAGCAGTTATCCGCAAGGGTGGAGACGTGCGATCGGTTTTTGTCGGACAGAAGTTTTAATTAGTTAGTTGACAGTTGACTGTTGACTGTTAACGGTTGACAGTTGACAGTTGACAGTTGCATTACCCTGAGCGTAGTCGAAGGATCAGTTAACCAATAACCAATAACCAATAACTAATAACCAATAACCAATAACCAATAACCAATAACCAATAACCAATAACCAATATAGGAATTATAAAAAATGGGCTTATTTGACGATTTCAGCCGCTTTCTCGAAACCAGATTAGAAGAATTTTTGCGGAGCAATCCCCATCTAGAATTGCAGGCAATAGAAGAACAACTCAAGGAACAAGAAGAAGACACCCTGCGACTGATTCTGGAAATTCAGAAACAAGAGAAAACACTACAAGCAGAAATTCTGTCCGCCGCCCAAGAAATTCAGCGCTGGAACGATCGAGCAAAAAAAGCCTCTTCAGCTCAAAGGCTCGACTTAGCTCAAGCAGCCCAAGAGCGCCAAGCCGCTTTGCTGCGTCAGGGAAATCAGCGTTGGGGACAAATGCAAGGCTGCAAAGAACGTATTGAAAAAGCTAAAGAATTGTACCGCCAAATTCAATCGCGGCGCAAAGAAGTCCGAGCCAAAGCAGCCGAAGCTGCAACTCGCACTACAACTAAAACAGAGCCGAATTGGGATACCAAGGGTTGGAATCAGAGTTCTAATTATACCAGTTTTAAGGCCGCAGACCCTCTCGAAGAAAAGTTTCAAAACTGGGAAGCTCAGGAAGAACTCGATCGCATGAAGCGCAATATGGGTCGATAGTTACGAAAGCCGGCCAATTCGCTAGGCGGGACTCACCCGCAACTCGGATGTTCTGTGGAAATATTTCTCATATTACTTGTGGTAACTACGGAATTATTTAACCACAGAGAACGCAGAGAGCGCAGAGGAAGAGGAGAGAAATTCATTATTCCGATGCTACCGGATTTGAGATCGACCCGCCAATGTCTCAGACTTGATATTAAATACAATTATCCGATTGTAGGGACGATTGATCGATCGTCCCTACAATATTCTAGCTTAGTTGATGGAGCGCGATCGCACTACAGAACCGCAAAATCTGTAGCCGTAATCAGGCTCGTCGGCACATTGCCCAGAGTTGCCAAAAGTTGACCGGAACTGGTAACTCGGATCAGAGTAGAACTATTTTCCGCCACAATGCTCAGTTGTGAGAAATTCAGACCGCCAATTAAGCTGATCGAATCCAGACCATCTTGAAAGTCTAAAATAGTCTCGGTGCCGAGGTCAAGACCTAAAATAAATCGATCGTTCCCAGTACCTCCAATCAGAGTATCATTCCCCTCATCTCCAAACAACCAATCATCGCCAGCACCGCCCAGCAAACTGTCCTCATCCTTGCCGCCGTAAATAGTATCGTTTCCAGCATCGCCGTTAACAGTATCCTGACCTTCATTGCCAAACAGCAAATCATTGCCCGAACCTCCGCAGATTTGGTCTTTTCCGCCAGCAGAACCGACAGGAAGACGGCTGCCAATATCCCCGTACACAGTATCATCCCCGTCGCCTCCGCAGACAGTATCGCTGCCCTGGTCGCCAAACAGCAAATCATTTCCCAACTCGCCCACAATTACGTCGTTGCCCTTACCAGCGCGTACAGTATCATTACCGTCACCGCCTGCGATCGTATCTTGACCTTCCTGACCGCTGAGAAAATCATTTCCTGCCAAACCGAACAGTAAATCGTTGCCATTGAAATCCGGGTCGAACGGGTTAAGAGTTCCCCCGTAGATAGTATCATTACCCTGGTCGCCAATTAAAGTATCGCTATTCTGGTCGCCAAAAATAACGTCATCATCTTTGCCACCGTAAACAACATCGTCATTCTTGCCGGCAAAGATTAAATCATTTCCAGCAACCCCATTGAGGTAATCATTGCCCTCATTGCCAAATAGCGTGTCCTTATCTACATTCGGGCCAACGGGGAAATCGCTGTTAAGTCCCCCGTAAATATTATCATTACCCCGGAACCCGACCAACAAATCATTGCCGTTAAAGCCGTTGATTTCGTCATTGTTATTAGTGCCGAGAATAATGTCATTGCCGTTAGTACCGTTGCGGGTATTCGTCACAGAACCGGGGCCGCGAATACTGCTAAGGCTGGGTAAAACAATTTGCGAACAAATGCAGTCAGCATCTTCTCCCGCTGGCGGTGGTGTTGGTGTTGGTGGTGTTGGTGTTGGTGCTTGCCCTAAAAAATTCCCAAAGTTAATATTGCTGGTATTAGTGCCACTGCTGACAGCAACAATATCAGCGGGATTGGCAGTAGTTCGAGTCCAACCAGGTTGATTAACTTCCCGAACTCGATAAGTTCCTGGGCCTAAATTAGCGAAACTATAGCCACCCAAGCTATCAGTTGAAGTATTAACTTCTCCAGCACCTAAACTGTCGTCACCGTTAGCATCAAGAAAGACTTGCCAGTTCGGCAATAGCGGTTCTTGAGCATCCAAAACCCCATTGTTATTGAGGTCATTAAACTTGCTGCCGGAAATGCTAATATTTTGGAAATTGCCGAAGTTAATTCCACTACGACTTTCGCCACTGCGGAGATTAATCGGTGCCGGATTCGTAGTAGTTTGCGTCCAACCAGTCCGCTGCACTTCCCGCACATTGTAAGTGCCTGCATTGAGGTTGGTGAAACTGTAATTACCAGAAGAGTCAGTGGTAACAGTAATTTCGCCCGAATCTAAAGAGTTGTTCCCGTTAGCATCAAGGAAAACTAGCACTCCCGAAACACCAGTTTCCCCCGCATCCTGAGTACCGTTGCCGTTGTCATCGTTGAATTTAATACCGCTGATGCTGCTTTGTTGGACGGGAGTAGGAGTGGTAACAGGAGTCGGAGCAGGAGCGGGAGTCGGAGCGGGAGTCGGAGTAGTAACGGGAGTCGGAGTTGGAGTCGGAGTCGGAACAGGTATCGTTTGGTTGCCAAAATTGACTGTAGCAAGAGTAGTTCGACCTGCTGGGATCGTTACTATAGCTGGGTTAGGAGTGGTTGGGCGACTGCCAGGTGGCACAACTTCCCGAACATTGTAAGTGCCACCTGGCACTAGCGGGAAAGCGAAAGCGCCATCGGGAGAAGTACCCGTAGTGACAGAAGTTTCACCCGCGTTGAGAATGCCGTCGTTGTTGGTATCGAGGAAAATCGTTACTCCAGGGACACCAAATTCTCCGGCTCCTGGAATGCCGTTGCCGTCAATGTCGTTAAATTTGTTACCAGTAATGAGGCTGAGAGTGGGGGGTATCGCTTGGTTGCCGAAATTGACTATAGCAGGAGCAGTTACACCTGCTGCCAGCGTGGCTGTAACTGGGTTGGAAGTTGTTGGGCGACTGCCTGGGGGTACAATTTCGCGAATATTGTAAGTGCCAGGGGACAAGTTGGGGAAAGTGAAACTGCCATCGGGAGAAGTACCCGTGATGACGGAAGTTTCGCCAGCATCGAGGATGGTGTTGTTGTTGGTGTCGAGGAAAATGGTTACTCCCGGGACACCAAGTTCTCCGGCTGTTTGAGTGCCGTTGCCGTCGATGTCGTTGAATTTAATCCCGGTGATTGTTCTGAGCCCTACAACGGGTATCGCTTGGTTGCCGAAATTCACTATAGCAGGAGCAGTTACACCTGCTGCCAGCGTGGCTGTAACTGGGTTGGAAGTTGTTGGGCGACTGCCTGGGGGTACAATTTCGCGAATATTGTAAGTGCCAGGGGACAAGTTGGGGAAAGTGAAACTGCCATCGGGAGAAGTACCCGTGATGACGGAAGTTTCGCCAGCATCGAGGATGGTGTTGTTGTTGGTGTCGAGGAAAATGGTTACTCCCGGGACACCAAGTTCTCCGGCTGTTTGAGTGCCGTTGCCGTCGATGTCGTTGAATTTAATCCCGGTGATTGTTCTGAGCCCTACAACGGGTATCGCTTGGTTGCCGAAATTCACTATAGCAGGAGCAGTTACACCTGCTGCCAGCGTGGCTGTAACTGGGTTGGAAGTTGTTGGGCGACTGCCTGGGGGTACAATTTCGCGAATATTGTAAGTGCCAGGGGACAAGTTGGGGAAAGTGAAACTGCCATCGGGAGAAGTACCCGTGATGACGGAAGTTTCGCCAGCATCGAGGATGGTGTTGTTGTTGGTGTCGAGGAAAATGGTTACTCCCGGGACACCAAGTTCTCCGGCTGTTTGAGTGCCGTTGCCGTCAAGGTCGTTGAATTTAATCCCGGTGATTGTTCTGAGCCCTACAACGGGAACAGGCTGTGCGGAAAATTCAGAGGTGTTGCCGGCTGCGTCAATTGCTGTGGCAGTGATTAATTGACCGGGAGCCACTGCTACGGGGAAAATTTGATTGAAAGTGGCGTTGCCGGCGGCATCAGTCGTTACTGTGGCAGAGCCGATTAAGTTTTGACCTTGGGTACCGGGGGGGGTGTTCGCGAAAAATTGCAGGGTGTAATTGGCGCTGGGAATGCTGTTGAATGTTCCCGCGACGGTGACGTTGCTGGCGCCGACGTTGGCGGTGGTGAGTACGGGGAAGTTTTGGAGGAGGTTTGCTCCGATGTCGGGATCGCCTGCATCGTTGGCGGTGATGCCGTTGTTGCCGAGATCGATGCCTATGCCGGCGTTGGCAAAGATCGAGTTGTTTTGGATGCGGTTGCCGGTGCCAGCGATAATATTTACTCCCGAACCGAGGTTGCTCGCGATCGTATTTCCTTGACCTATTAATGTACCGCCGATCACATTATTGCTTGCACCATCAGGAATCAATACCCCGGTAACATTGGGCAGCGCAGTCGTACCATCGACAGCAACGCCGATGAAGTTGCCGAACAAGGAGTTGCCGACAGTGGCGGCGCCAGTAAGAACGACACCGTTACCGTTGCTGTTGCCGGAAATAATGTTTCGAGTCGCTGGGAGCGTTCCACCAATGGTATTGTTGCTTGCACCTCCCCCAATGACTACGCCAACATTAGTATTAGGGACAGCGGTGGTGCCATCAAAATTAGTGCCGATGAAGTTGCCTGTCACAAGGTTGTTCGTGGAACCCTGATTGAGAATGGCAATACCGATATTGTTGTTGCCGGAAATCACATTTCCGGTAACAGTGTTGTTCAGTACGCTATTGATCGTGACTCCGCTGGCGTTGGGTAAGGCAGCGGTGCCTGCGGCGTTCGTGCCGACGTAGTTTCCCAGCACTCGGTTGCTTCCCGCAGGACTGCCAACGATGATGATGCCATCAGCACCATTGCCGGAAATCACGTTGCGATCGCCCGGTGCAATCCCCCCAATAGTATTAATGCTGCCACCATTCTGAACGGCGACGCCAAATAAGGCATTGGGCAAAGCTGCGGTACCTGTGGCATTTGTACCGATGTAGTTACCCGCTACGGTGTTGCCGTCGCTTTCGAGGGAGATGCCAGTGTTGCCGAAGCGGTTAATTATCAATCCCCGCAAGGTGCTGCCACCGCCACCGGCCAAGACTCGAAAACCGCTGACAGCACCTGCACCCGCTCCATTGATTTCGATCAGCGGGGTGCCGGCGAATCCCGGTTGGGTAGTGCCGTTGATGATTGTACGAACGTTAATGTTTGGTAAGATCGACAGTGGCGCGATCGTCTGTACGCCTGCACCGGGAATGTTGAAGTTAATATTATGCGGTGGTGCAGCCGCAGCATTTGCTTGAGTAATCGCATCTCGTAGCGAACCCGCCCCAGCATCATTGGTATTAGTAACCACAAACGTAGCCAAAGCGTGCGAGTAACTTGCCATTACCTCCGGCTCGATCGCCAATCCCGCCTCAATCACTCCAGTAGCGTATTCAAGTAACCAATTTCCGCCTTTTTGGGCACTCCCGGTAATATCAGCAGAAGCAGCAATATTAGCTTTTGTTAACTTGCTCAGCTTTTGTACAAAAGCTTCTCCTTTTTCGCCCGCCGCTACGTTACATCCGTATAGCAGAATTTCCCATCGATTTTGAATTGAATTGACAGACGACGAAAACCACCGTTTCAAACAGTCGCGATAGGTTTCTAAATTGTCGGAATTAAGGCTAGTTTTCCCTAGCTGCAAACTTCCCGGTTCCCCGTGAGAAATAATGTGAACGCTTTCTATACCTTTGCGACTTTGCAGCGCTTCGGCAATTTGTTCGATGCCGTCTCGCGCCCGATCGACTAAAATCACCTCTATCCCCGGTTTCACACCGGCAGCCAGACTTTGCCAATCTTCAACCGCTGAATCTACGAATACTATTTGTAAGTTTTTCATAATTACCTTTCCCCATGCACCTAAGTAGGTTTTCAAGATGTTGTCTCCGTGCGATCGCCCGAACTTCCTGCCTCCGACACTCAACCAAGTAAAAACTTGACAATTATCTGATTTTGTGATTTTTTTTGAGATAAAAACTTAGTCGATC
Source organism: Microcoleus sp. bin38.metabat.b11b12b14.051 (assembly GCF_013299165.1). Classification (NCBI taxonomy): domain Bacteria; kingdom Bacillati; phylum Cyanobacteriota; class Cyanophyceae; order Oscillatoriales; family Microcoleaceae; genus Microcoleus; species Microcoleus sp. bin38.metabat.b11b12b14.051. The sequence goes on along the minus strand of NZ_JAAFKD010000015.1, from coordinate 117,104 downwards.
GCACTTTTTCATTCTCAACTTAAAAAAGGCTGACCCCACGTACAACTAGCTTGTTCCCGATTCCCGAAATTATTCAAAAAACGTAAGTATTATTTATACAACTTAATGTTAATTTTTTTACTCAGTACAAATTTCCGAAAAAGAATGCAAATCTACGCAAGTTCCAAACCCAGAGAGTAGTAAGTATCCAGCAATTATTCAATCTCAAATCGCGGGAGTAGGGTTTTGGCAAATCCAGCGTCTGCCTCATAACATAGAGGAATAGGCGCCTTCATGGCATCATAGAAACTTGTCCCTCACATCACCGAAATCGATGACAGCTCAAAACTCCCCAGTTTCCCCCGTCACCTGGAAAGAAGACCGAGTGCTGCTAATTGAGCAAAACCGACTGCCGAAAGAATACGTTACAGTCGAAATTACCAGCTCTCAAGATATGGCTGAGGCGATTAAAACTATGATCGTTCGAGGTGCTCCGGCGATCGGGGTAGCAGCAGCTTACGGGATGTATTTGGGGGCGCGAGAAATCGAAACGGGCGATCGCACGGAATTTCTCGCTAAACTAGAACAAGTTGGTGAATTATTGCGATCGACTCGTCCCACAGCCGTTAATTTGTTTTGGGCAATATCCCGAATGCTCAAAACAGCAAATCAAACTAGCGGTTCTGTCGAACAAGTCCAAAAAACATTGTTAGAAATGGCTATAACCATTCAAGCAGAAGACTTGCAAACTTGTAAAGATATCGGCGACCAAGGTTTAAAAGTTCTGCCCGCAACACCCGAAAAATTGAACTTGCTGACTCACTGCAATGCCGGTGCATTAGCCACAGCAGGCTACGGTACAGCATTAGGTGTATTTCGTTCCGCTTGGCGAGAAGGCAGACTCGGCAGAGTTTTTGCAGACGAAACTCGCCCCCGTCTCCAAGGTGCCAAACTCACCACTTGGGAATGCGTGCAAGAAGGAATTCCCGTCACATTAATAGCCGACAATATGGCCGCACACTGCATGAAACTCGGCATGATTCACGCAGTAGTTGTCGGTGCAGACAGAATCGCTGCTAACGGCGACGCCGCCAATAAAATTGGCACTTACAGTTTAGCAATTGTTGCCAAAGCTCACAACGTCCCCTTCTTTGTTGCCGCTCCTTTGTCCACAATTGATTTTGAACTTTCCGATGGCAGCCAAATCCCCATCGAAGAACGCGATCCAATTGAAATGTATCAAGTTGGAACTACGCGAATTTGTCCAGAAAAAGTAGAATTTTACAATCCAGCTTTTGACGTAACTCCGGCAGCATTAATCTCGGGAATTATCACCGAACACGGCACGGTTGCTCCTGGGAATTTGAAAAAGTTTCAAGCCAAACAATTAGTTTAATTGTATGTTTCTCAACCGCTCAATTTACCAGCGAGTTCGGAATTTTAGCAGGATTGATAGCCACCGCAACTGGCAGAGTAGAGTTGTGTTGACAACTCTGATCCTGCCAGTTTTTTTGATTGCAGCCGCCGAGGCTCAACTTCCAAATGCCATGACGAAATCTCCGGCAGAAATCATTAAATCTATGGAATCTCCAGCCAGAAATATTGTTGACGCCATGAACAAAGCTCAGCACGCCTACTATCTAGAAAATGCTGGTTTTACAAGTTCTGTTGCCAATCTAGCTATTGGCACCCCAGCTCAAACTAATAATTACAGCTATTCAATTAGCATGGGTAACAAAGCTGTATTTAATTATGGGATATCGCGGCAACCCAATCTCACAAGTTTTGTAGGCGGAGTATTTTTGATAGGAAACAACATCCAAAGAATTCTGTGCGAAGCCTCTGTTGCGGGTACAGCAAGACCAGCTAATCCTATCAATAAAAATGGCGTTTTAACTTGCGGTGCAAATACCGCTATGTCTCAACTTGCCAACCAACCTATTCAGACCAACGCAGCAGACGCAAAACAATATCTTAGGGCACTGAACAGAGCTCAGCAAGCCTACTATATAGAAAGGGATAGTTTTACAAGTTCTATTACCAATTTAAATACTGGTGTACCTCCTAAAACTGACAATTATAGCTACTCAATTAGCACGGGGAACAAAGCTGTATTTAATTATGGGATATCGCGGCAACCTAACCTTAAAAGTTTGGTGGGCGGCGTATTTGTGATAGGAAACGCTACCCAAACAATCTTGTGCGAAGCGTCTGTTGCGGGCAGAGCGATACCAGCTAATCCTACGAATAAAAATGGCGTTTTAGCCTGCGGTGCAAATACGACAAAAATTTCTCAATAAATTATCTCGAATTTATGTGTAATTTGTCCGATAATTGGATACTAAGCGCAGATTTAGCTAAGGAATTGCTGTCAGGAGGTGCTACTCTGCTCGATGCTCGTCAACCTATTTTAAAGTGGTTTTGCCCTCTCCCATCAGCTATTCCCGTAACTTGGCAGCAATTTTCGCGATCGCACTTTCCGCATCAAGGCCAAATTATCGAAGATGACACAATCTTAACAGAAAAACTGCAAGCGCTGGGAATTTGTCAAGACCTACCTGTCATCGTCATCGCCGATTCAGTGAAAGGGTGGGGCGAAGACGGGCGAATTGTTTGGATGCTGCGAACTTTGGGACACGAAAAAGCCGTTTTTGTAGATGGAGGATATCGAGCTTTAGTCAAAGCTGGAATTGCTCAAATAAAAGGTGCAAATCATCCACCGCAGCCGGGAGACTTTATCGTATCTCGCCGCTCGAATTGGGAAATTCAGCAAGATGAGTTAAAAGCTATTTTAAGTAATGCTAATTTAGTAGTTATTGATGCAAGAGAGCCGCGAGAATATGCAGGAAAAACGCCTTATGGAGAACAGCGGGGCGGCCACATTCCCGGCGCGGTTAACCTTTATTACAAACAGTTGATGGACAAGCAGGGACAACTGCTGACTCGCGGCGAAATAGTCGCTATTTTGCAGCATAAAGGTGTTTCGCTGTCAACTCAACTTGTGAGTTATTGTAGTGGGGGAATTAGGTCTGCATGGTTGACTTGTGTCTTGACAAATGCTGGATTTAATGCTAAGAATTATCCAGGTTCAATGTGGGAATGGTCGGCTGCGCCTGCTGATAGATATCCGTTGGAAAAAAGTCGTAGGGTGCGGAGCGTCGATTTGAGATTTATAGGTTTGTAGTGAGGACTTCAGTCCGCATCAAAATCTGAGGGATTCTGTCGTAGTCGTAGGGTGCGTCAGCTTGGAGCTTTTAAATCGTAGATGAAATAACTATAGCTGACGCACCCTACAGTTGGATTTGCCGTCGTAGGTGCCTCAGCTTGGAGCTTTTAAATCGTAGATGAAATAACTATAGCTGACGCACCCTACAGTTGGATTTGCCGTCGTAGGTGCCTCAGCTTGGAGCTTTTAAATCGTAGATGAAATAACTATAGCTGACGCACCCTACAGTTGGATTTGCCGTCGTAGGTGCCTCAGCTTGGAGCTTTTAAATCGTAGATGAAATAACTATAGCTGACGCACCCTACAGTTGGATTTGCCGTCGTAGGGTGCGTCAGATTGGAGCTTTTAAATCGTAGATGAAATAACTAGGGCTTGCTGAAAAAGTCAGAAAACGGCATTTACAAAGATGAGTGAATTTGCGATTACCTTGACCTGATAAATTTTGCTCATATTGTTTGGGCGAAATATAGCTTTTCCTGATTGTTAAAAGCCGAAAATATGCGAAAAGGTTGTTGTTATGAAATAAACCGAAAAAAAGCCAAAAAGCCTGCCGCAGCAGGGCAGAAAGATTCATTACCAAAAAAGTTATGGCGATGCCTGTTTCAGATGTATTATCAAGTTTAGCCATGACTCTAGCGAGGCTGAATCTTCTTTTGGCTTCTCCAAATTTTCCTTCTATTAAGTTACGAATTCTCTCGTCATCTTGAGCTTGTTTTTTTTTTGACTTATTAATATTCTTGGGTCGTCTTCCTAGGGGAACACCACTCATTCTGATACCTCTTTCTTTGCACCATGCTCGATTTTCTCGCGTTCTATATATCCGATATACATGAATTGATTCTGGGTAGAATCCCGTGAATCTTTTAAATTCTTCTACTTGTGCTTGTAAGTCTAAAGATTCATTAAAATTATCCCAACTAATTCGGTCTAAAAACACATAGCCGTTACGACAACTTGCTGATAGTTTCGCCCCCAACTCAACGGATTTCCCGGCTTTCCCTCTGACGATGGGGCGAATATGTGGTTGTTTTAAACTTACTATTCTATCGGGAATACTCTGTTTTTTATTTTCATACATCCATAACTGTTGGCGGTAAACTTCTGTGGCTACTAACAGCATTTTATAATGAGATTTACTTAGTAACTCTAGCTGACCCATTTTTTCAATATGAGCCAAATTTCTGTAGATGTATTGAAGTTGTTTCTTAATTGCTTGTTTTCGTTCTTTCCGTAATGGCTTCCGGTTTTTGGCTATTGTTAAGTATTCTTTTCTGGCTCGGTTACGATAGGTTCTTGGTTTTTTTTTACAGGTGACTGATTTTTCTTATGCAGAGCGTCTATAATTTTTTCGGTATGTTCTCTTGCTTGATTTAATAGCCCTAAGTCTGTGGGATATTTGATGTCGGCTGGTGCTACTGTTGCATCTAATATTAATTTGCCTTGGTTTTTGGGTTGACTTGTTTCTGATGACTTGTTTTCCGTTGACTCTGCTGGCATTTCGGTCTGGTCTTTGACCATTTTTTCGTTGATTTTATTAACTAGGTTCACACCTATTCTTTGTCTAAAATGAACAAACATTGATGAGTCAAATGGTGAATCATCACTATAAGATGTCAGACCTATAAAGTATTGCAGGTATGGGTTTTCTCTTATTTGTTCTACTGTTTCTGCGTCGCTAGTTCCCAACCGTTCTTTAATAATTAATGCTCCCAGCGCCATCCGAAACGATTTCGCCGGAGCTCCGGTTGACACTGTAAAATTTTGAGCATATTCGGTTTCAAATTCTGACCACGGAATTAATTTTGCCATGATTACCCAACGATTATTTGATGACAATTTCCCCTGGAAGGGAAATTCAAAGTTGGATGGCGGCTGTGGTGTTGGGTCAACTTTTCGGTACATTACGAAAGTGATGGTGTGCAGGGGTTTTGACCCATTTTAGCTGCATTGCTTGCACTTTTTGAGGATTAAAACGAGCCAACGTCTCTTGCTGTAAGGGTTTTAGGCTTTTTCAGCAAGCCCTAACTATAGCTGACGCACCCTACAGTTGGATTTGCCGTCGTAGGTGCCTCAGCTTGGAGCTTTTAAATCGTAGATGAAATAACTATAGCTGACGCACCCTACAGTTGGATTTGCCGTCGTAGGGTGCGTCAGATTGGAGCTTTTTAATTGTAGATGAAATAACTATAGCTGACGCACCCTACAGTTGGATTTGCCGTCGTAGGGTGCGTCAGATTGGAGCTTTTTAATTGTAGATGAAATAACTATAGCTGACGCACCCTACAGTTGGATTTGCCGTCGTAGGGTGCGTCAGCTTGGAGCTTTTCAATTGTAGATGAAATAACTATAGCTGACGCACCCTACAGTTGGATTTGCCGTCGTAGGGTGCGTCAGATTGGAGCTTTTTAATTGTAGATGAAATAACTATAGCTGACGCACCCTACAGTTGGATTTGCCGTCGTAGGGTGCGTCAGATTGGAGCTTTTAAATCCTAGATGAAATAACTATAGCTGACGCACCCTACAGTTGGATTTGCCGTCGTAGGGTGCGTCAGATTGGAGCTTTTAAATCCTAGATGAAATAACTATAGCTGACGCACCCTACAGTTGGATTTGCCGTCGTAGGTGCCTCAGCTTGGAGCTTTTAAATCCTAGATGAAATAACTATAGCTGACGCACCCTACAGTTGGATTTGCCGTCGTAGTCGTAGGGTGCGTCAGCTTGGAGTCTGTGAATTAACGATAAAATAAAGGTAGCTGACGCACCCTACTAAGCTTTGGCAAAATCCGCTAATAAATTAGCAATTAAACCTTGACAAACGATCGCGCTTCAGGTCGATCGTCTCAACCGACTTGTTCGATATACTGAGCGAGATCGTCGCGTAGGCGGCTGAGTTCGGCTTCGGTGGTGAGGCGCAGGCGATCGTCCCTAACCGTAATCAGCACTTTCGCCGCAAAAGGCGTCGCCCAGATATTCGGGTTGCAGAAAACCTCCAAAAATACATCCCCTGCATACCGATATTCCATCGGTTTTTGGGGAGAGGCTTTACCACCAGCGGTTTTGGCTGCTACGGCTTTCAAGCTGTCCATCAAAGTGGCGATCGCACCTTGCAAATCCCGCGCGGCTTGCGGGGAAAAGCTAAAGGAGACAGAACCTTCAACTAAATTCAGTGTGAGAGGGGAAAGAGACATGGGCAATGAAATTTAACATACGATTGTTAATGATAAAATATACACTAACCTAAAAGAAGTACCTGCCAGCTAAATTGGGCGGCGAGAATGCGATTAATTAAAAATTATCTCAAGAAGCGCGCCTAAATTAATGAAGATAAATCTAGTCGTCAGCCCAATTTTGTAATAGTTTTAACCTTTATGACAGGATCGGCTTTAAACTAGAAGCCAGAAAACTTGATGGCTGATAGAGGAGATTCTATGGTTGCCGATAACCGTTCCGAAGTCCGCAAGGTTTTAATCATTACTTTATTGCTAAACTTGCTGGTGATGGCAATTAAAGCAGTCGTGGGATGGCTGACTGGTTCCCTCAGTTTGCTCGCAGATGCCTTGCACAGCGTCACGGACAGCGCTAATAATATTTTAGGATTGGTAACTAATCATTATGCCAATCCGCAGCCCGATCGCGATCATCCCTACGGACATCAGAAATATGACGCTCTCGGAGCTCTGGGAATTGCTGTTTTTCTGGGAATTGCCTGTTTTGAAATTCTCAGCGGTGCTGTCGAAAGGTTGCTACACGGCGGTAAAGCTGTCAAGATATCCCCAAATGAACTGTGGATTTTGCTGCTGGTACTGGGGATTAATATTTTTGTCACTTTTTACGAGCGCAGAGTTGGCCAACGTCTGGGTAGCGCGATTTTGGTGGCTGACGCCCAACACACGATGAGCGATGTTTGGGTGACAATTATGGTAATTGGCGGGTTGATCGGTGTTTGGCAAGGCCAGATTTTAAAGATACCTCAACTCCAATCCCTAGACGTGTTTTTGTCTTTTCCTGTGGCTCTTTTGGTATTTAGCAGCGGTTGGAAAGTTTTAAGGGAAAATCTGCCTTGGTTGGTGGATGAAATGGCGATCGCACCGGAAGTTATTCAGGCGATCGCCATGGATGTACCCGGAGTTATCAACTGTCACTCGATCGCCTCCCGCGGGCTGATCGGGCGTCAAGTGTTTATTGATATGCACATGATCGTCAATGCTGTGGATGTAGAAACTGCTCACCAGATTACAGAAGAAGTAGAAGACCGTTTGGAAGAACGTTTTAGCCCTGTACGCATCTTAATTCACGTTGAGCCGCCCGCTTACAATTCCGACCAAATTACCTACGATGCTAAAGAGCACGAACAAGTGCGAGGGCACCAGCAAGAACGAGGAAATATTTAGGCTGTATTTTCAGCAAACAGCAAGTTGAGGGATGGAGGAGGAAGGCGATTTTGGCGATCGCAATTCCTCAATTTTTTTAAATGCTATCAATGGATTTAAGGCGAGCGCACTTAATTTAGTTGCAGTTTTCCACAGCAAAATGCGGGTTTTCCACAGAAAACAGCAAGTTTTCCACAATAACTTGGATAATTGTCGGTAATAAATTATTGGTACAAGCTGGCATTTTTTGGGATTTGGGCAGCGATTTCTTGCCACAAGTCCCAAGCTAGCAGAATTTAGACTTGTGCACCGAAAGCTTCCAACCACCGAGCGCGGGTAGCAGTTTGTCACTCGGTAAGTGACGGGGAATCAGCACCGTCGCTTCCGGGAGAGTCGATGATTTCTAAAAAAGTCGATCGGCATTCTGGGTCGAGCGTGTATTCTATGATTAATGTGGCGGCGCGATCGCTCTCAAATTTTCTATACCCACCGCTCGCACCCGATCGCTTTTCCTCTTCAACCATGTTCTAAAATAAAAACAGCCGCCATCAGCGCCCACTATGCAAATCACCCTGACTCTACCCGAAAGTCTCACCCAAACCGATACCTTCAACCAGAGTGACTGGCTGCGGGAAATCGCGATCGCCCTTTGCCAACAAACCAACCTCACCCTCGCCCAAGCCGCCCAACTAGCCCAAATTTCCCCATCAGAATTGCAACAACTGCTAACTAACCGCGCCATTTCTGCAACGACGGAATCTGACGCGATCGATCCCGACAACGAACCAGAGGAACTCATTTTAGAAAGCCTCCATCGCTCCCTCCAACAAGTTCGCGATGGCAAAGTTCATCCGATTTCTGAACTCTGGGATGGCATAGATGTCTAATGAGTTTACCAACTTCGATATCCTATTTTCTGATGAATTTAAAGCTCGGCTGCGAACCCTAGCAAAACGGTATCGCAGCATTCAAAGCGATCTACAGCCACTGATTCATGAACTCCAAGCTGGGAACTTAATCGGCGATAAAATTGTGGGAACTGGATACACCACTTTCTAGGTTAGACTCAAAAATAGCGATATTCAAAAAGGTAAAAGCGCAGGCTATCGTGTGATCTACCAACTAAAAGAAGCAACTATTATTCTTCTAGTTACCATCTACTCGAAGTCCGATCAAGACAGCATTGCCGCAGACAAGATTCGCGACATTATTGTCAATTTTGACAACACAATACCCTAATTTATTTCATTATTTTGGGCGAGACGGACAAATGTATTGTCCGTCCACTCAATAGCTAACTAGCAATCATTCCCACTCGATCGTACCAGGCGGCTTAGAAGTAATATCGTAAACCACCCGGTTCACGCCCTTAACCTCATTCACAATCCGGTTCGAGATCAATTCCAGCAAATCGTAGGGAACCCGCGCCCAGTCAGCCGTCATCCCATCTTCGCTCTTAATAAATCGCAGAACGATCGGGTAAGCATAGGTGCGCTGATCGCCCATAACGCCTACACTGCGAATGGGAAGCAAAACTGCAAAAGCTTGCCAAAGTTCATGGTACAATCCGTGTCGGTTGATTTCTTGGCGCACGATGAAGTCAGCATCCCGCAAAATATTCAGTCTCTCGGCGGTAACTTCTCCCGTAATCCGAATCGCCAATCCCGGGCCGGGGAAAGGTTGTCGGTTGACGATTTCTTCGGGAAGCCCGATCGATCTACCGACTTTTCGCACCTCATCCTTGAACAACTTTCGCAGCGGTTCGATCAGCTTAAAACACAAATCCTTAGGTAATCCGCCCACATTGTGGTGGCTTTTGATTTTAACAGCAACTCGTTCGCCGCTTTTCGGGTCTACATTTGTATCAGCCGACTCAATCACATCCGGGTAAAGAGTACCTTGGGCGAGATAATCGAAGGGGCCGAGGCGCTTCGATTCTTCTTCAAATACACTGATAAATTCGTGGCCGATCCGCTTGCGTTTTACTTCAGGATCGGTAACACCTTCAAGTTGAGCCAAAAAGCGATCGCGAGCTAGAACATACTGCACCGGAATGTGGAATTCCTCTTGAAATAATTTCACCAACCGTTCCGGTTCATACTTACGCATAAACCCTTGGTCGATAAACATACAAGTAAGTTTGTCGCCGATCGCCTGGTGCAACAAGAAAGCCAAAGTTGAAGAATCCACCCCGCCAGATAGAGCCAACAAAACTCGTTGATCTCCTACTCTAGCGCGAATTTCGCGAATAGTTTCCTCGACAAAAGTAGCTGTCGTCCAAGTCGGTTCGCACTCGCAAATATGGTAAACAAAATTGCGAATCAAAGCTTGTCCGCCGATCGAGTGCACCACTTCTGGGTGAAACTGCACGCCGTACAAACTTTTCTCGTGGTGAGCAACAGCAGCAGACGGAGTATTATCTGTGTGAGCGAGAACCTCAAAACCAGGCGGCAACTCGTTACAGGAGTCTCCGTGACTCATCCACATCGTCGCGCCTTCTTCGACATTTGTCAGCAAATCCGTTGGATTGTCAATAAATAGCGATGCTTTGCCGTATTCGGCCAACTTAGCCCGCTCAACTGTCCCGCCGAGTTGCTTTACCATCAACTGCATCCCGTAGCAGACGCCCAACACTGGTATGCCCAAATTCCAGATTTCCGGGTCGCATTGAGGAGCTCTTTCATCGTATACAGAACTCGGCCCTCCTGAAAGAATAATTCCTTTAGGAGCGATCGCTTTTAACTGTTCTGCCGTAGTGCGGTAAGAAATAACTTCTGAATATACTTGAGTTTCGCGAATGCGTCGAGCAATCAGTTCGGAATATTGCGAACCGAAGTCGAGAATCACGATCATCTGGCGATCTATTTGCCCCAGAGAAGAGTTTGTGAGGTCTGATTCAGTTTCTATTTGAGTAGTCACGGTTATTGCGTAGTTACTAATTGCTAATTGGGCAGAGCGTAGCGGAGGTATTTGTCGCAGACATAGTGCAAGACTGAAGTCGGCGAGCGACCGTTAGTCGCTAGGAATAAATCTTATTTGTACTAGATCGCTGTTAGCGATTTTAGTCAATTCATCGGGCCTGCGACCAGCATAGATTTACTTCGAGCTTTACCCTAATCAATTGAACTATTACATCAAAAATTGCGTCCAGCAACCTAGTATAATTAAGGTCTAGGGACTGAGAGTTATTACTTGTTAAATATTATCCCCGACTGATGTTTTAGACAGAAATCAGAGATATTCACACTACATTAACAAATTTGCGTCAAAAATGTATCTCCTGTGTCACTTTTAACAATAATTTTGCGATCGCGCCCAAACATCACCGAACCCACGGGGATACGCTGGTTAGTGTGAGTAAAAATGCAATCAGACGATCGCAAGTCGATTTCTCGGGCAATGTCGCCGTAAATGCGATCGACCCAATTGCTCCCAGTTGCTGCATCCAAAGCCCGCAGTTGTCCGAGAGCATCCTCGGCTGTCGCGGCAGCAAAAATCGCGGAACACGCATCGGCGGGCATTCCAGCTTGAGCACAGAAGGCTGTCAGAATTTCCCGGCGCCCGTCAGCGAGGTGGTGGTGAGTGTGAAAAATCCCCGCCGCCAATTTCATCAATTTACCGTGATAGCCAAACAGCAAGATCGATCGCACGCCCTGACATCCAGCCTCTGCCAGCAGCGGGCCGAGCCAGTTAGCAGTTTTCACCAGCCGCTGGGGATCGATGCCCAGTTGTCGGGCCAAATCCAAGCCGTTTTCGCCGATGCAGAAAACTAAAGTGTCAAACAGTTTGGCTTTTTCTTGCAGTTGTTGGCGGTAAATTTCCAACTGTCCCGGGGCGCTCAGCGGTTGAGAAATGCCAGTTGTACCCAGCAGCGAAAGTCCTTCTACGACGCCGAAAGCTTCGTTAGAAGTGCGGGCCGCCAGTTGGCGCCCTGACGGCAGAATTAGGGTGACAGTAATTTTATCTCCCCCTGCGAGTTCTCGGCTCAGATTCGATCGCAGCAGCCGCATCGCATAATCATAGATTGCCGCTCCACCACCTGCCTTGTGATGTCCAATTCCCTCGCCCCCAACAATCACAATCTGCTCCCCCTCTCCCCCTCTGCACAATTCCACCATCGCCCAAACGGGGGTATTGCGAGTTAGATCGAGGTTATCCCCCGGAGCGGAGCGAGTCACGGCCAAAGCGGTACCAGTTTTGAGTACAGACGCTTGTTCGATCGCAATTTCTGCCGTGATTGGCGGTTCCAGTAAATCTACTGAGACACTATCTACAGACTCAGTACCCTCACGCAAGCAGCGTAGTGCTGCAAGCGCGGCCGCACAGGCAAATACTGGCAGTGTATACCCCGATAAAGGTTGAGTGTTTGTCACGATCGGATTTGAAAATCAGTAAATTTGCCGGCGATCGACATCACACTGTAGTAGTGATGCCCCTCAAACACTTAAGCATAATTCTAGGGTTTGATATTATCAGCAGTTAGCATGATTTTTGTCAAGCGATAATTTTGTCCTACCAGTTGCCGATCGCAGCAACACTCTTTTGGAAGCGCGATCGGCAACAATTCACAGCAAACCCTGACTCGCACGTGCGGCAGATTGTCGTAAAACACCGGAAATCTAGTGAAGTGAAGGTATCCCCACCGAATTGGCCAGGGCGTGTTGGAGTAACCAGCAGATTCCAGAAATTAAGTACAAATACTGTAAACAAATTCAAAAAACCAGATGGTGATAGCAATCTTCCAAACACCTTGTATCCTTTTTCCCCCCATCTCCCCCGTACTGAGTACAGCGATGGCAGCGGTTTCCGAGGGAGAAAAAAAGATGAATAACCCCACTACCCTGACGCCTGCATTTGTTGTTTCCGATTCAATCCCTCAACTCGCCAAAGAAACCAACCCATCCAACACCATTGTTTTGCAACCCAAGGGCTGTCTCGGCGGCTCAGCACTGCTAGATTTCCAAATTAATTTGGAACAGGCTTTAGAAAATGCTGCCCTGAGAGTTGTCGTGGATATGGAGCAAGTTGATGCTGTTGCGCCAGAGGGAATAGCCGCGCTCGCCCGAGGCTTGGAGTTAGCAGCTATACTCGGCAAGTCGATCGTCTTTCATGCTATAGATTTAGCTAGCTCTAAAAATTTGAAAGCCGAGTGGACGATCTCGGAGGAAATATGTTTTGGCCCTTGGGGCGACTTATTTGACAGGGAATTCGAGCAATTTTTGGTAGGGTAAATGCTGCGATCGCTTCTTGGTTAAGCCCTAAAACCTGGGTTTTTACGATCGGTAAATTTATATCCCCCAAGCGGTCGATGCCCCAGGCAGCACTTGCCATTTATATTCATAATAATTACCCGGAAGTGCCAGTCTAGCTTTCAAGCTAACATCTTGAAAGCGCGGCTGGCTTTATCTTAGCCTGGTTAGCTCAGCTATTCCTAGCAGAAAGATTAAGTTGTACAGACGCCAGTGCCCGAACAATAATTTAATCTCCAGCAAGCCTAAAACCTAGAAAAAACAACGATTTGGTAATGACAAAATCTAAAATAAAACATCTATAGCAATCGCCACAGCGGTGAGGACATAAATAACCTCATGAATAGAGCCTATATCCCATAGCAGAAACGGTTTGATTTCCTTGACGAAGCAACTCTTCGACTTCGCTTTTCGCGCTCTTCTGTCCACTCTTCGACTTCCCTCGACTTCGCTCGGGACAAGTCGCTTTTCGCGCTCTTCTGTCCACTGTCCACTGTCAACTGTCCACTGCCATAACATCAACCACTAGCAAGCCCAAAACTTATACCAAGCAACGATTTGGCAATTACCAAATCTAAAATCTAAAATCTAAAATCTAAAATCAGATGACTATGGTTGAACCAGTTGCAGAGTTAAATCAGCCTCTATCTCTTCAGACTCCAGAAATACTAGAAAAGACAAGCTCTCAGCTCGTTCTACCTGCAAAAACAGCTCTCCAAATTTCTAAACAAGACATTCGCTCTACCCTGAGATCCTCAACTTTAGATGGCGTCTTTGCCACTATATTCGAGTCTGCCACCACCGGCGTGATCCTCAGCAGTTTCTTGCTGCAACTCGGCGCTACCAGCGTGGAAATAGGCATATTATCTGCTATTCCGATGGTGGTAAATTTCTTGCAACCACTCGGAGCATACATTGCCGATCGCACAACCAGCCGCCACTGGTACAACCTAGGGATTTTCGGCGTGTCGCGGCTACTGTGGCTGGTACTCGTAGTGGCAATTATTTGGGGCCCAGGGCACGCCGAGGAGCACCAACTGCTCGAGTGGACGCTCGCAACTGTCATCGCCGCTAACGTGCTGGCAGCTTTTGCTACTTCTAACTGGTTTAGTTGGATGGCTGCTGTGGTTCCTCACCGTTTGCGAGGACGCTATTTTGGCTTTCGGAACAGTGCTACCAGCTTAGTTACTTTGCTGGGAGTGCCGCTGATGGGACTGTTCGTGTCAACTTGGGGTGCAGATCCAATTTTCGGCTACGGTGTTGTGGTATTTTTGGGTGTTTTGGCGGGAATGATTAGTTTGGGATGTCAATTTTTCATGGTGGATGTCAACCCACAGGCATACCGCAAAGACGCAGAGAGCGATCGACTTTCCGAAAAAAAAGCAAGCAAACAGATAACAGATTTTGTACCTTCAGTTCTGAAAGATTCTAATTTCTTAATGTTTCTGTTTTACTTCAGCCTGTGGACGTTTGCAGTTAATCTGAGCGCGCCTTTTTTTAATATCTACCTGCTGAAAGATTTAAGCTTGGATGTGAGTTTGGTCACGATTTACAACAGCTTGAGTTCCGGGGCAAATCTGCTGCTGCTGCTGTTTTGGGGCAAGTTAGCCGATCGCTGGGGAAATCGCCCTTTGCTGATTGCGGTGGGGCTGGTGGTGGCCGTGACGCCTTTGCTGTGGCTGGGTACGGGCAATTACCCGTTTGCCGTTTGGGTGTGGCTGCCGCTGCTGCACTTGCTAGGGGGAACGACTTTAGGGGCGATCGGGCTGTGCACTAACAACATTCAAATGGAGATCGCGCTGATCGAACAACCATCGACTTATTTTGCGATCGCCGCAGCAGTTTCGGGAGTAGCTGGGGCTTTGGGAACTACCGTCGGCGGCTTTGTTGCCGAACTTCCCGGCATGAGTTTGGGGGCATTGTTTGCCCTCTCCGCTGCCGTGCGGCTGCTGGGCTTGCTGCCTTTAATTTTCGTGCGAGAGCCCCGCAGCTTGTCATTGAGGGCGATCGTCCCAACTTTTCGACTATTCAACTTCAACGATTAATACGATCTCAAGCGATCCCAAAGGTTTGTAGTGAGGACTTTAGTCCGCATCTATAGAAGGACTAAAGTCCTCACTACAAACCTTTGGGATTCCGGGTAAAGCAACACATAATATAACGGCCAACAATTAACTGTTAAAAGTTAATCATTGACCGTCACAAAGCTTTTTTTCAGCCTTCAGCATAGCTGTGTATTCCTAAAAAATTAGTCCTCAGTCCTTAGCCCTCATTATTCAGTAGCAATCAACCAATAACTAGAGACTAAGCCAATTATTAATTTTTTGCTAGCAACTAACTGATGACTAATGACCAACGACTGATGACTAATAAATTAAGCTTGACGCGAGTAGTATTCCACCACTAGCAGTTCGTTAATCTGAAGAGCAATCCACTCACGTTCGATAACGCCGTTAACTTTGCCAACCAGTTTTTGCTTGTCAAATTCCAAGTGACTTGGCAAGTTAGCCAAGCCTGGATCTTTGAGATTAGCTTCAACCATAGTGCGCGAGCGTTCTCTGTTTTTCACAGCAACCACGTCACCGGGCTTGCACTGATAGCTGGCGATATTGACTTCACGATCGTTAACAGTAATATGACCGTGATTTACCAATTGTCTAGCAGACGGAATGGTTGGAGCCATTCCCATCCGAAACACAGTATTGTCCAAGCGCATTTCCAAAAATTGCAGTAACACTTGACCTGTGGAGCCGGTGACACGGCGGGCTTTGCGGACGTAACGGAGCAATTGGCGTTCCGTCACACCATAATTGAAACGTAGTTTTTGCTTTTCTTGCAATCGAACCGCGTACTCAGAGAGCTTTTTGCGGTTTTGTCCGTGCTGCCCAGGCGGATAATCCCGTCTGGGAGTTTTGCGGGTGAGACCGGGCAACTCTTTCAGGCGACGGACGATTCTTAATCGGGGGCCTCGATATCGAGACATTTATTTTCCTCTCTAATCTCTGTATGCAATTTTATGCAGACTCTATATTATATGTTTGTAACCGTCAAAATTCCCACAAAAATCGATAAAAAAAACCGATCGACCGGAACGCGATCGATCGCGTGCGCTAATTTCTCCAGAAACAGCCAGTCTGTCAATGTCCCAACCAGCCCAAAAACTCACAAATCGAGCTGCCATGCACAACCGCAATATTTCCCGCACAGTTTCCCCAAAACCAACACCGCCTTGGATGTTGGCTCTCGGCACTCCCCTACTCGCGCTGAGTTTGTTGGCCGCAGCACTGCCAATCTCGCCAGCATCAGCCATCACCCTGAGATTCCCGCGAACTCAAAATCCCTATCGCGTCTGCGCTAAGGAACTAATCGAAGCCGGAATAGGAGCCGACGCCGCAGCAGCAGCTTGTGCAGACGCGCTCCATCCCCGCGACATATCCCGATGCGCCCTCCAAATCAACCGCAAAACCAATATTTCTGGTGTCGAAGCCCTTGCTAGCTGCCGACAGGTGAGGCGGCCCGACGAATTGACCACTTGCGTGGTGAATATTAACAGTAAAACTAAAACTCAACCTGCTGCTGCCCTGTTGGTGCTCGACGGGTGCCGCCGCAGTTTATTGCCGGAAAGGTTTGCTGAATGCGTCGTCGGCTTGAGCGGCAGGCTCGACTTTCCCACGGACAGGTTAATTGCGACTTGTCTCGATCCTAGAGACAGAGTGAGCCAGTTGGACGGGCGTCCTGCACCGACGCCTCCGATGGAACTCATGCCGCCGCCTTCCCGACTTAATTAATTAGTTATGGGTAATTGGTAATTGCTAATCGGGAAAAAAGTAGCTGCTAGTTATAGCCCAATACGGTTCACTTAAGATGGTCATTCGAGAGGTACGAAGCAAACAAGAGTCTTGATTTTTAATTGGTTTTCCCTGTTGTTATCTTTTAAGTGAACCGTATTAAATTATAGCCGAGTCTCAGGTACGTCAGGCACAGAGATTAATCTCTAAAATCCAGGTATTCCCAGAATTTGGCACGCCCGATAGAGCTTGAGAACTGCTATCTACAGGAGAAATTACCTTTTTCGCAATTAGCAATAACCATTACCTTCGGGTGCGTCATCTTTCCCTCGCAATACTATATTTTATATTTAATTTGGCATTTTATATTTTCTCTTCATTCGTTAAATTCCGTACCTTATTGTTGGCAAAACTTCCTTCCGAAACCCGGTTTGTTGTTAGATAAAACGGGTGTTGCAAAAATGGTGGTTTTTGTACCAGTTGCTTTGGGGAAAGTTATTTCAAGCCCGTCAGCCTACGGGTAGCAACCACTCTCAAACCTTTATAAGTAAAGCATTTAAGCTGCCGATCGCCCGACGGAACATCGCGTCGTGGGGCGATCGCCCCAGTGAATTGACTGTCGCCCTCTGGCTTCATATGATGTTTGATTTGTCAAGGGTGGCTTTGGCAATTATTCAGGAGCCGAGCTCTGTGGGGCGGGCTGAGTTTTAGTTGGTAGCCCGCAGTCTCCTACACTTATAGTCTTTCTCAAAAAGGTGAGGTACAGGTTGAGATTTTCCATTTTTAGATTTGAGATTTGAGATTGATTGGTCAATAGCTCTTAAATTCATCAGCAATTGTGACGCTAGGTGAAGATTGAAGCCGCGAGGGTAATTCTTGTGGTTCCTCTGCCGTCAAATCTCGATAGTTACCGAGCAACTGACAGCGATTTTTTAACCATTTTAACTTTTGTTTGAGGCGACTTTTGTTCAAAGTTTTAGCCAGCAGGGAGAAGACGCGGCTATGGTGCAACTATCGCGATCGTTATTTAAGTAAATTTACATAGCGTGCTAGTTTTTTAATCTCTCCTCTACGTATGTGGAAAATTAGTTTTAATAGAGCTTAAAAAATATCTGAGAATTTTCCGGATAACAGTTGTTGGTGATGAAACTACTCCTATAAGTGACATACAGCTAGAAAGAAATCCAAACTTTTGAGTTTCTGTTACTCCTAATCAAAGGCTATTTGATTCTTGGTAGGGACAATCTCAGAGTGAATATCCCCGATCCCTGGAAGGACAGACAAATATTCAGTGAGGTCGGCACTCTTGATAGTACATGAAAAACCATAGTTTTTTATGTACTGCAATTGCCCTGAATTCTCATCATTAATTACTCATCATCAAACGAGAAACTATGCCTACTTCCCTCAATGGTTCTTTGGGTCAACCCAATAATTTTACCAGCGTCAACGAACTAATAACAAAATGGCCTACTGCTGCCCAGAATCAAGGCATAAAGCTGTCTGGGATAGCTTTTGACGGCGTGGAAACTGACTATCTTAACCCTACTGCGATCGCCAACCTTACCTTACCAACCAATGAAAACCCTAAAAGCTGGTTGAGCTACGGTAGTAGCCCTGGTATTGGCGTCGCATCATCTTATGATGGTTGGTTTACTGACCCCAATAAAATTAGAGCGGAAATTAACTATAACCCCAACACCAATCAATCTCAGGCACTGAAGGTGAAATGGGCAGATAACCAAGACATCACTAGCGCCACGATCGACCTCAGCGCATTGAGTCCCAAAACCAGCCTAGGAGTGGGCGATCAAGGCAATGAAGTTGGCTTGCTGCAAATCTTTAATAATGGAGCTGCGGTATCCAGCAGCAATTTTACGATCACTCGGCTCAACGCTCCCGTCGCTGCAAAACCGATTACCGCGTCTTCTAATGGAGTGACTTTCATTGGCGATCGCACCGATGGCAGTTTCAAATTCAAAGTAGAAGCAAAACCTCTAAGCGGCGCTACTTTTGACGAACTGCGGTTCTCAGGCAAACCCTACGACAGCCCCACCGCTGCCTACACCGCCACCCCCTTTAAAGACGATAGTTCCGACTATCTGGTGCGGAACATTGAATATCAAGGGACAGAAGATCCGGTTAGCCTGCAATTTAGTGCTCCTACCTTCAGCGTCAACGAAGATGGGACGCCTGTGGCAGCCGTGACAGTCACTCGCACCGGCAGCAGCGCCGGCACCGCCTCAGCTACCGTAAACCTGACTAATGGAACTGCGACAGCCCCCGGAGATTACAGCAATACTCCTATCCCTGTGAATTTTGCCTCAGGAGACACCGCACCCAAGACGATCGTCATTCCCATTGTCAACGATACTTTGGTCGAGCCTACCGAAACGGTTAACTTAAGCTTGACCAACCCCACCGGCAGCAGCCGTGTCACCCTGGGAACCCAAAAAACGGCGACTTTGAACATCCTGGACAATGACAGCAGCCTGCAATTTAGTGCTCCTACCTTCAGCGTCAACGAAGATGGGACGCCTGTGGCAGCGGTGACAGTCACTCGCACGGGCGCCAGCACTGGCGCAGTCTCAGCCACCGTCAGCTTGGCAGATGGAACTGCTACAGCCCCGGCAGACTACAGCAATACTCCCATCCCTGTGAGTTTTGCCTCCGGCGACACTACACCCAAAGTCATCACAGTTCCGATCGTCAACGATACTTTGGTAGAGTCTCCCGAAACTGTTAAGTTAACTTTAGGTAGCCCGATAGGCAATGCCGCGATCGGGACTCAGAGTACAGCCACTTTGACCATCCTGGACAATGACACCAGCCTGCAATTTAGTGCTCCTACCTTCAGCGTCAACGAAGATGGGACGCCTGTTGCAGCCGTGACAGTCACTCGCGCCGGTGTCAGCACTGGCGCAGTCTCAGCCACCGTGAACTTGACAGATGGTACTGCTACAGGGGGTCTTGATTACACCAATACTCCGATCCCTGTGAGTTTTGCCTCCGGCGACACTACACCCAAGACGATCGTCGTTCCGATTATCAACGATACTTTGGTGGAGCCTACTGAAACTGTCAACTTAACTTTAGCTAGCCCGACAGGTGGTGCCACGATTGGGACTCCGAGTACAGCCACTTTGAGCATCCTGGACAATGACAGCAGCTTGCAATTTAGTTCTCCTACCTTCAGCGTCAACGAAGATGGGACGCCTGTTGCAGCCGTGACAGTCACTCGCACGGGCGCCAGCACTGGCCCAGTCTCAGCGATCGTCAATTTGGCAGATGGTACTGCTACAGCCCCGGCAGATTACACCAATACTCCCATTCCTGTGAGTTTTGCCTCCGGCGACACTACACCCAAAGTTATCACCGTTCCGATCGTCAACGACACTTTGGTAGAGCCTAGCGAAACTATCAATTTGAGCTTGGGTAGCGCGACAGGCAATGCCTCGATTGGGACTCAGAGTACAGCGACTTTGACCATCATAGACAATGACAGCAGCCTGCAATTTAGTGCTGCTGCCTTCAGCGTCAACGAAAATGGGACGCCTGTTACAGCCGTGACAGTCACTCGCACGGGTGCCAGCACTGGCGCAGTCTCAGCGATCGTGAATTTGGCAGATGGTACTGCTACAGGGGGTCTTGATTTCGTCAATACTCCCATCCCTGTGAGTTTTGCCTCCGGCGACACTACACCCAAGACGATCTTCGTTCCCATTTTCGACGATAATTTGGTGGAGCCTAACGAAACTGTCAATTTAAGTTTGGGTAGCGCGACAGGCAATGCCTCGATCGGGACTCCGAGTACAGCTACTTTGACGATCGTGGACAATGACACCATTCTGGTGCCCGTTGCTCCGTTGACCGCCAGCCCAGCAAGCTTCACTAGCCCTACAGGCACTACTGCGCTCAGAATGCAAAGCAGTCTCAGTTTGAGCGATGCTGCACCCTCACCAGCAAACGATATTCTCACCAACGGTGGTAAGTCACAGCAGGCTTCTAGCCCGTCTAATGGTGTGGCGCAGTCAACACTTAATCTGGTAAGCGATTTTATCACTAACTCTGTCAACCAGATGATGACGGCTAGCCCGACAGGTGCCTATAACTCCATGATTAATGACAATAAGTCAGGCGGCAACTCCGGTATTGGTTTGTTCAGCAACTCAATTGTGACTGATAATTTGTGGGATTCATCCAAAGTGCTGCCCGGTACCGGCACTGACCCCAATTCTATTGCTGGTGGTGGTTCGATCGCCTTGAACCGATTTGCTACTTCGGTCTTATAAATAGCAAGTTGCGTTAGTAGGTGTTAACCATTGGTGACAACTAGGAAGTTGTCACCAACAGACCAGATTGCAAAAATAGCTAGGAACAGGCTCTCGGGCCTGTTCCTAGCTATTTTTGTGGAGCGCGCCCGAGAGCCTGTTCCAAAATTTAATTAAAAGGACTTTGGTAAGATATCTCATATATAGCCGAGTCTCACTCATGTGAGGTACAGGTTGAGATTTTAGATTTTAGATTTTAGATTTTAGATTTTAGATTGGGGGATTGAGGGATTGAGAGAGCGAGCAGGCTAATACCTCACATGAGTGAGAACTGCTATACTGCGGCGTGACTGGCGCGGTAACTGCTCGAAAAAAAATTGCTTTACGATCGAGTACCTTGGCTGAAAATTGATAATCGAGCAAAAAATATTAAATCGGCCTGCAATCTCTGTTGGAATAATTATTTGCACAATTAATAAATTCGCGTCTGATACCTGTTCCGATACTACTCATAGTTATCAATACACTATTTTGTTGTATTGTCAATAGGTAAGTCCTACAATCAAAGATCGGAAATGTTTGCTCAAATTACAGTCGAAGAATTAGGTCGCTACTTAGCAGAAACGAGTGCGGATAAATTGCAGCTTGTAGACGTGCGGGAACGTTACGAAATTGAACTGGCGGCTCTGCCGGGATTTGCCGTTTTTCCGCTGAGCGAGTTTGCCGAATGGTCTGATGCAATTGACGATCGACTAAATCGTGACACAGAAACCCTAGTGCTGTGCCACCACGGAGTGCGATCGGCTCAAATGTGCGAGTGGTTGAGCGATCGGGGATTTAGCAACGTTAAAAATATCATTGGTGGTATCGATGCTTACTCGATGGTGGTCGATCGCACCATCCCGCGCTATTAATCTAATATCCGCTCCAACTACCGCAGCAATAAAGGTTGGTAGTGAGGACTTTAGTCCTCTGAGCAATGCGGACTAAAGTCCTCACTACGAACCTTTGTGATGATTGCGTTGGGGGGAGATGATATGAATCCTAATTAACCGCCGCAAATCGAAAATTTAACAGCGTGCTCATCGTCAGCCGATCGCGCCCGTGCCTTTTCGAGTCGTAGAGAGCCTCATCAGCCGCCAGTACCAGCGTTGCTGCATCATTTTCCGGGCCGGGAACAACGCTGGCAATTCCCAAACTAATCGTTACCACATCATTAGGCAGACAGTCAACTGTCTCCGGTTGAAAAACAATATTCAAAGCTTTAACTTTTGATCTAATGTTTTCGGCCACCAGCAGAGCGCCCGCGGCATCAGTTTGAGGTAAAATAATAGCAAATTCTTCGCCCCCGTAGCGAGCGGCTACATCAGCAGGACGCTGGAGCGATCGGCGAATTGTCCGAGCTACCGATCGCAAACAACTATCTCCAGCTTGATGTCCGTAGGTATCATTATATATTTTGAAATAATCGATGTCGCACAAAATTAAAGATATCGGCAACCCGTCGCGAGTCATGTGTTTCCACTCCGCTCGCAAGCAACTGTCAAAATGCCGTCTGTTGCCGATTTGAGTAAGTTCGTCCACATTCACCAAAGCTAGCAACCGTTCGTTTTCTTGCTGCAACTCCTCCCAGCCAACACTGGAGAAACTGTCGTCGCACAAATTTTGTTCTTGAAAATAGAGGCGGTACAATTCGCAAGACAAACTACAGTTATTTCCGTTTAATTTAACAAGTCCCATACTGTCTAACTGATAGGCAGTCAAAGGTTCGAGGTGAATGCTATTTTTAGCAGCTACAACCTCTTGGAATGCGGAGGCGAGCTCTGGCTGTTGCTGAATGGCGATCGACTGATTACGCAGGTAGTCGCTATAAATTCCGCTTTGGGTAGGAGCTGATTTTAACAGTTGTTCTAACGCAGTTGCCGCCAGCTCATCCTCTGGCACGTTCTCCCCAGCAGACAGGCGGTTTTGCTGTAAAACTGCTAGGTGGTAGAGTGCTAAATGTACTAAATAAGGATGACCGCCTACCATTTTCATTAATTGCTCAACCGGATAGCTGTCGCTCCAGTTGAGTCCGTGGCGGTGTGCCAAATCTTGGACTTGTGCGGCAGTAAATTCTGAGAGTTTAATCGGCAGCCCTACATTAAAAGGAGATTGATTGAGACTCAAAGCAATATAAATTTCGGTTGAGTGAATGACGGTGATGCGGAGTTTTTGCCAGGTTTCGCTCTGTCGCGCTTGTTCGTACCAAAAACGCAGCAGCGGCAGGAATTCTTGAGCAATATTGGCGCGTTCAAATACTCGGTTGACTTCGTTGAGTACCAAGACAAGCGGACTGTCAATTTGTTCGAGCAAATAGTTTTCAAAGTAAAGAGAGCAGCTTACTTTGCTACCCATATCTTCATCCCAGAATTCATCGAGATTTGGTTCGAGTTTGAGCTGGCGGGCGACATTGACACAAAGCCAGCGCAAAAATTTATCTAAACTCGCAAAAACCGCTGCGTCGGCTTGCTGAAAGTCTACAGTAACTGTGCGGTATCCGCGATCGACCGCAGCCTTAATTATCCGCAGCATCAGCGAACTTTTGCCCATTTTTCGAGGAGCTTTAATCCGAATCAGGCTCCCGGGCTTGCTAATTTCTGCACAAGCTCGGGCTTCGGCGGGCGATCGATCGATATAAAATGGAGAGTCAAGCGGTATGGGCCCACCTGGAAATTCAAGGTCTGCAACCGTTTTGATCGAGTTTGGTGATTTTGGGATTCCTGCCATAGTGCATCCGCGAGGCGATACCCTGACTGTATCTTACATCTCAAGGTTAGGAGGGTAGAGGATTGCTGTCAAAGACTTATTCAATACGAAGGACAGTTTTAGATCCGATCGAGTGTCCGAAACCCTTACTGGCTATATAGTGGACTATTTTTTCAAGGTTTAAGTCGAGCGCCCTTGTTGCCTAAAATGCGTTAAAAATGGCAGGGCTTCCTCGCCCTAGGCTTACAGGGCCGTTAAAAAACTGTCCGAACTATTGTTATTGACAATCCTACAAAATCTAAGTTTTTCAGAACTTCCCGGAACTGAGTTTGCTATAGTGGTGTCACTTTAGCTAATCTCAAACCCTGCTTCAACTCGCACCAGACCGGCACAAATTTTCACACCGATGGAGACGCGATGATTCTGCGCCTCTACCTGAAAAGTCAGTCGTCTGTCGCCAATGTCAAGCAGGATTCGCACGAATCAAAGGAGAAATAATCATTGTCACGCCGCTACCTGTTTACTTCTGAATCCGTCACTGAAGGCCATCCCGATAAAATCTGCGATCAAATTTCAGATACGATTTTAGATGCCTTACTGACTGAAGACCCTAAAAGTCGCGTCGCCGCCGAAGTTGTCGTCAACACCGGCTTGATGCTGCTGACGGGCGAAATTACCACGAAAGCTCAGGTAAATTACATCGAATTAGCGCGGAAAAAAATAGCCGATATTGGCTACATCCATGCTGACAACGGCTTTTCTGCCAATAGCTGCTCGGTGTTGGTGGCTCTGGACTCTCAATCTCCCGATATTGCTCAAGGGGTGAATACGGCTCACGAAAGTCGGGAACAATCCAGTGAAGAGGAGTTGGATGCCATCGGGGCTGGGGATCAAGGTTTGATGTTCGGCTTTGCTTGCAACGAAACGCCGGAATTGATGCCTCTGCCGATCAGTTTAGCGCACCGCATTTGCCGTCAACTGGCAGCAGTCCGCAAAACTGGTCAATTGCCTTACCTGCGCCCTGACGGCAAAAGCCAAGTTACCGTAACTTACGAAGACGGCAAACCTGTTGGCATTGATACGATTTTGATATCTACACAGCATACCGAAACGATCGGCGACATCACAGAAACGAGTGCTGTTCAAGCCAAGATTAAAGAAGACTTGTGGGCGACAGTAGTTCAACCCGTGTTTGCCGATATTAACGTCAAGCCGGATGCAGAAACTCGCTTCCTTGTCAATCCCACGGGCAAATTTGTCGTCGGCGGGCCTCAAGGAGATTCGGGTTTGACGGGCCGCAAAATTATTGTGGATACCTACGGCGGCTATTCCCGCCACGGCGGCGGCGCTTTTTCTGGCAAAGACCCCACGAAGGTAGACCGCAGTGCGGCTTATGCTTGTCGTTACGTTGCTAAGAATATCGTGGCTGCTGGTTTGGCCCAAAAGTGTGAAGTGCAGTTGAGTTATGCGATCGGCGTAGCGCGGCCTGTGAGCATGATGATCGAAACTTTTGGCACTGGCCAAGTTGATGACGATCGCCTTTTGGAAGTTGTCAAGCAGCTTTTTGAACTGCGTCCTGCTGGCATCATTCAGGCATTTAATTTGCAAAATTTGCCTGCGGAAAGAGGCGGTCGCTTCTATCAAGATGTGGCAGCTTACGGTCATTTTGGACGGACTGATTTAGAATTGCCTTGGGAGCAAACTGATAAGGCAGAACGTTTGAAAGAAGCTTTGAGCCAGCAGTTGTCTGGAGTAGCTAAATAGTATAAATTTGGTGCGCCTCGGCGCACCTTAGCCATACATAATCTCGGGTGCCTCGGAAGAAGGAAGAAGGAAGAAGGAAGAAGGAAGAAGGAAGAAGGGAATAATACCAATTTTGAAAAATTATGCAAAGCCGTATTCCGTAGGGTGTGTCGCTACTAAAAATCTCTGCACAAAAATCTATAATACTGCTCGCGACGCACCATTCGCGCCAAGTTGTACGGGGTGCATATGGTTTTTGAAGAGGGCGAAGCATGACCGCACATAACTTATTAGTTATAATCTCCTATTTACTGCGGTCATGCTTCGCCCCTACAGATATATTTGCTTGCACAAGCCGCTGCACCCGTTGTACGATCGACAAATTCAACAATATACTGTTGCAATAATTATTAGAAATGGTATAAAATATGGGCAGCAAGCTCGATCGCGCTCCGTATTTTAGGTTTAATGACGTGGACTTACTTACCAATCAATGTATGATGCAGACTTCGCAAAATATCCATACATAATATCGAGCGTTATTCGCACATATTATTTCTGAATAATATCGGGTACTACCAAATAACTTAGGATGCGGAATGCAAGTTTAGCGGGCGCGAATGAAACGAGATAACGAAGAGAAAACGGCTGTTGCAATTGCCAATTTTTTACACTAAAATAAACCTGCATCGCATTGATTAGCTTTGTTGTTTTGAAATTATTTGCGTTGGATCGTCGGTTGCATCTACAGTTTAGCGATCGCACCCTGATTTAGGCAATTGCTTCTCCAATCAAGGAAAATTGTTCTGAGAGCTTGGGTTCACCATCAAAAAGCTGAAAGTTAGTTAAACGGCGCCAGGGCGATAGACGGCAAAATCAAGATTCCAGGCAGTGCAGACCCTAAAAACTACCTAATTTTAAGCGTTGGATCGGCTTTAAAATCACTCGGGCAGACCAATGATATCATGTCCGGTCAATTTACCGCACTACAAACTGTCATTTTTATGGTAATCGACCGGACACGATATGAATGCTGGTACAGCTTACAATTGAAATCAAACAAATGCCTTTTTTTCTAGATGTTAAGTCAGCAATTAGCAGATTTGGTTGGCAATTCAAACAGCGATTTGCAGAAACAAAAACTGCGCTAAATCCCAGTTTGCAGCCGAGTTCGTTGGCGCCAGAATGTGGAATTCGCGGTGTTTGGATACCCAGCACCGACTGCCAAGTTCTCACCTCAAAACAGCGGATTGCTGAGGCAATGGACTTTCTGGCAGATACGGGATTTAATACTGTATTTCCTGTTGTGTGGAACCGGGGTTTTACTGCTTATCCTTCTCAAATTATGCGCGAACAATTTGGGTGTGAAATTGACGCGCGCTATCAAGGGCGCGACCCTTTGGGTGAGTTAACTGTAGAAGCTAATAGAGTTGGTTTAAAAGTTATTCCTTGGTTTGAATACGGATTTGTGAGTTCTTACAATCTCAAGGGCGGTCATTTGCTGGCGAAGAAGCCGGAATGGGCGGCGCGGGATTTTAACGGCAATTTACTTACAAAAAATAAGTTTGAATGGATGAATTCTCTCGACGTGGAAGTGCAAGATTTTTTGCTGGGGTTGATGCTGGAAGTTGCGAGGAATTATCCGGTAAGCGGCGTTCAAGGAGACGATCGCATTGCGCTTCCCAGTGAAGGCGGTTATGACGAAAAAACGGTTGCACGCTACCGCCAAGAGTGCGGGAGAGAACCGCCGCAGCATCCGAAGGAGCGACATTGGCTGCACTGGCGCGCTGATATAATTACTGAGTTTGTGGCTCGCTTGTACCGAGAATTGAAGGCGATTAATCCTGATTTGTTGCTGTCGCTGTCGCCGAGTCCTTATGAATGGGGACTGCTGGAATATTTGCAAGATTCTCCAGCTTGGGTTGACAAAAAGTTGGTCGATATGCTTCACCCGCAGTTTTACCGCCGCGATTTTAACGGTTACAAACAATTGGTCGATCGACTGGTTGGAGAACAACTCAGCGGCGAGCAACTGCGCTGCGTGTCGCCCGGTATTTTGTTGGCGAATCGAGGCAGCAATTATAGCATGAATCCGGAACTGTTGTTGCAAGTAATTGCTTGCAACCGCCAGAGCGGCATTCCAGGAGAAGTGTTGTTTTTTTACGAAGGTTTGCGAGATAACGGTAATGCTTTGGCTGAGGCTTTGAAACGCGGGCCCTACCGCTGACACGCTGTCTTGAAATCTGGCTGTTTGCGGTTTGCTGCGTTCAACCGAGTCGATCGATATTTGCAGCCAACTCGATCTAAAATAATAAAGCACAGCTTGCCAAACACCAGAGCGTACAGATGCTGGCGCAGCAAGCGCTACTAATTGTCAAGCCGATCGCCCAAAAAAACAGATAATCAATGATTGGGGAGTTGCAACAATAGTGGTATCGGACATACAGCGCTGCGAGATCTCATATCGAGTATTGACCAATTAATCCTTCTATCCCCCAATCCTTACCCTCGCCCGCCACTTGTCAGCCACCAACTTGTGCTGACTTGTACAGCGGAGCCGAGCGCAGCCGAAGCAAGCCGAAGGGCTTAATCTCAAATCTCAAATTGTACCTCATCTTGGCGATAAAAGTTATAGCAGTTCTGAAAAATATCAGGTATTGACCGGCTCAATCTAAAATCTAAAATCTAAAATCTAAAATCTAAAATCTAAAATCTCAACCTGTACCTCATCTTTGTGATAAAAGCTATATTTTATAAGTGGTGGAACTTGGTTAATAAGTTAATTTTTGTAGTGCAGCCGTATTTGTTTATGACAGTGAGTTTAAAAGAGCAATCAGACGCGATCGCCAAAATATGAGGATAAATTAATGAACTCAGCAGCAACCCTCATCCAAGAGCTATCAGAGCTCAGCGACGATCAATTTCACCAAAAGTATCTGAAACAAAAACAAGGGATGCACGCCTTGGCGACAATATTGCCACAAGTTGAAGAGCAAAGTCTGGCTTTGCGGGCAATAAAACTGTCGCTCAAAGTAAATTTAAAACTCGGCTCGAAACTAGCAGGAAAGCTCAAGCCAGAATTTCAAAAAGCAGCACTAAAATTAATCGCAAAAATCACAATTTCTCCCCTGCTCAAAATTCAACTGCTGGCGCTAACTTGTTCGGATATGGCAATTCCGATGCTGGTTAAAGCATTGAGCCACAAAAACAGTGCGGTGCGCGTTCATTGCATTCGGGCGATCGGTAAAATTGGCTCTCCAACAGCAGTAATTGCCTTAGCTCGATCGCTCGAATCGGAAGATTCCCAAGTGCAAGCTTGGGCTGCTTGGGCTCTGGGAGAAATTGACACCAAACCAGCAGCTTGGGCGCTGGTGAAAGCCCTGAACCACAAGTCCGGCGCGGTACGCGCTTGGGCCGTTTGGGCTTTGGGCAAAATTAACCCGAAAACATCTGTCGCCGCACTGCTCAAAGCCCTCAAACATCAAGACTCGGAGGTGCGCTGGCGGGCGGCGGTCAACTGCGGAAAAATTGGCTCCGATGCAGTTGTTTCCAGGCTGATCGACGCCCTCAGAGATGAAAATCAGCTCGTCCGCGCTAGGGCGGCGGCGGCTTTGGGCAAAATTGGCGCGATCGAAGCAGTACCGCGACTAATAGAATTGCTCCAGGATCGCGACTCCTATGCCGTTTCTTTGAGGGCGGCGGAAGCATTGGGACAAATCGGCACGGAAACCGCTGTCTCCGGGCTGCTGCAAGCCCTCAACCATGACGACTCAGATGTGCGCGGCAGTGCAGTTTCTGCCTTGGGGGAAATCAGCAGCGAGGTGGCCGCAGTGGCGGTAATGCGATCGCTCTCGGATCGAGATATTTTCGTGCGCGGCCGGGCGGCGGTGGCTTTGGGGAACATCAATACAGCCGGAGATGATAACTTGCAACAAATGGTGGCGGCCGGACTGGCGATCGCGCGCGGCGACAGCGAATCCTACGTGCGGTGGAGAGTGGCTGCTGCTTTGGGGCAAATTGGCACAGAGGAGGCCGTAGCAGGTTTGGTGCGACTGCTGGGAGACGATACCCCTGGAGTGCGCCAGAAGGCTGTTAAATCCCTCGGTCAAATTGGGTCTCCCGCTGCTGTTTTGGCTCTGGAAGCAGCTTTAAACCGCGAAGTTGCTGACGTTCGCGCCCTGGCCGCCCAATACTTGCCCGATCGCAGCGGTGAGGTAAAAACAGTTTATTTTGATGGTGAAGCTGCTGCGGATTTATCGGAGGCAAAACTGCCGCACATCCTGATTGCTTCGGAAGCCGAAGCCAGCGAATATATTATCGATCGCGCTGCGGGGCCCAATCTCCAATACTTGATCTCGATCGGCACTCCCGGCGCGCCCGAACCCAAAATTTTTCACAAAGTCCCCAACCGACTGCGACAATCGTTTAACGACCTAGAAACCCCCGTAGACGACCCGGATCGCGTCTTGCCTGCACTTGATGACGTACTTGAAATTATTGACTTCGCCCTCAAAATCTCAGCGCGCCCTGGCAATTTGCTCGTCTGCTGCCAAAGCGGCATCAGCCGTTCTGCGGCTGCGGCTTTGACTGTATGTGCTGTACTGACTGGCCGTGGCCTTGAGAGCGAAGCTTGGGCCTTGGTACTCGCCGCCAGACCACAAGCCAGGCCGAACCGCTGGATGGTCGAATTGGCTGATGAAGCTTTGGGTAGGGGCGGTAAGTTATCGAATTTAGGAGTTACGCACGGGTAGTCAGAAACCGGGTTTTTGACGAAAATCTTTCGTTTGAGCCCGCAGATTCGGCAAAAACCCGGTTTCTTTGGCTCGATGTGTAACTCCTGCAATTCTCAATTTTCGATTTGAGATTGGGGAATTACTGATTGTCTGGCGTTCGGGAAGCAAATTGGCAAGTTAGGTGATTTTTTGGATTAACTAGGGCTTGCTGAATAACTCCAAAACCTGTTTCTGATGAGAATTCTCAGGTTCAATAAGTGGAGAGAATGCTCTCTTTGGAGTCAATCACCCAAAAATCTATGCACTTCACTCTTGCCCTGCGCGGGCCAATGCCCAATGCCCTATGCCCTATGCCCTAGCCCAAGCAGATCGCTTATTCAGCAAGCCCTAACTACTGCTACGGATATATCTCGCAACTGCCAAAAGTTGAGGCGGCTTAAAAGCAATAGCAGCCCCCGACAGGAGTCGTGGAAAAATCCAAATTTTAGAATCTTGTTCGAGTTCCCAGATTCATCTTGAGGGTCAGTCTCAAATCGAAAATCTGCAATCCGAAAATCTACTGACTTCCAGGAACCCAGTTTCTTTTGGTAAGTCATAAAGTTATACTCTACTTACACGACTTGACCTCAGACTGGTCTTGCGGAGGCAGCGCTGCTAAAAATCGATCGGCAGTCGCCTTTGTGACATTCTGTGCTACAAGTCGGATGCTCAACAACAACCGCCAAGCAATCGTCGCATTGCTGGCTGCCAAACCCCAAAGCTGAGGAATCGGGTGCATTGTCAAGAGACAATATCAGCTTTGGCCCACTCACAGGCAAAACCTATCAGACAGAATTTTCTGCCTGTAATATTCCATGCGGGAACAATTCACTGCGGGGATGAATTTTTATTTTTTTTGCCTGCTCCAGACTTTTGCGAATCGAAAAAATAATTTGGCAACAGCCATCAACAGCCTAATTATCTATTAGACATCAAGCGAATTTAAATTTATCCTATGGCTCCACAAGAGTCAAAGATGGTTTTTCGCAGGTGTCTGCTGCAAACCAGACAAGATTTTCCGTTTGGAGAACTTAAGAGCGTGGTAAATTTTAACAAAATACAGCGGTTGCATATGTCAAAAATTAACTTGCTAAAAACAACAGGAAACCAAGCAAGTGTATCGGTTGCATCTTGGGAAATAAAGGGCGAAGCAAATCACGAGCCAGAACAATTTAACCACCAAGACAAACCTGTGGAAAGTCGAAAAGTTAACCCCAAAAATAGCAGTTTAGGTAAACTGATGCAGCTCTTTATTTCCGAACAGTTGGCTTCTTTAGCAACAAAATCAAAGCCATCATTTTTCCAAAATATTGCCGAAAAAACATCCTTCAAGCTCGGCAAAATACTGCCAAAAAAAATTGGCGGTTTGCCGCTCCATCAAAAAATTGGTGGGGGGTATTTTCTGGCAATAGGAATCGGTTTTATTGGCTCCTTCAGCGGACTGGTGATTGCTGACTGCCACCAAGGAGAAGGATTAAAACAACTCAATGACGCTCACATACAAGCGCAATTGCTCGGCAATTTTAAAGATGCTGCCCTAGCTGCACAGTTGCAGGGTTCGCAGCTAGATTCTTTTGTAGACAATTATGCTTTATTGAATCAGCAAAAAGCGCAGTTTTTCAATAGTATTGTCAAGGCAAAAAGCCTGCATTCACGCCTAGAAGAGTTTGCCGACAGCCAACCCGCTTGGCTGGCAGCTAAGCCGAAAGTTTTCAAAGCTTTACTCCAAAATTGCACCGAAGAGTTAGAATCCTATGCGGGTAATCTCTCTTTAACTTTACAGCAAATCGAGCCGTCACAAATGTCGCCTCGGGAGATAGAGTCAGCCCGAAAATTGTTGGCGATAGAAAGCGGAGAAGGTGCAAAAGTGCTCGATCGCCATCTTGAGGAATTGAGCAAAATCCTCGATATTGCCCAGCATCAAGAGCGACAAGGTGGCGTAGTGATGGAGGATGCCCAAGGCATCGAAAAGGCGATAATTACGATCAGTATGCTGCTGTCGGTAGCCGTGGCGGGAATGGTGGCTTACCGCACCAGTCGGGCGATCGCCAAACCAGTCGTCAGCGTCACTCAGGTAGCCGAACAAGTAGCCGCCGAGTCAAATTTTGACTTGCGAGCACCAGTCACCGCACAAGATGAAATCGGCTCGCTAGCAGTGTCTCTCAATCACCTGATCGAGCGAGTTTCCGAACATACCAAAGAATTAGAACAAGCAAAAGAAGAAGCTTTAGCAGCCAGCACTGCTAAAAGCCAGTTTCTAGCAAATATGAGCCACGAGTTGCGGACGCCTTTAAACGCAATTATCGGCTACAGTCAACTACTTTTAGAAGATGCTAGGGATTCCGGCTGCAAGGATTTTGTTCCCGACTTAGACAAGATTCAGAATGCAGGCACGCACCTGCTATCTTTGGTTAACGATATCCTCGATTTGTCGAAAATTCAAACCGGGGGAATGAAACTCAACATCGAAGAGTTTGAGATCGCATCCCTAGTCGATAGTGTAGGGATGGCGGAGAAAGTATGTATAGAAAAAAATGGCAATGTTTTAGAAATAGAGTGCGATCGCAATGTCGGGACAATGCACGCAGATTTCCGGAAAATGCGGAAAGTGTTGCAACACCTGCTGAACAATGCTGCGAAGTTTACCAAAAAAGGTAGCGTCAAAATCAGCGTCAGCCGCATTCCGGGAACCGGAGAATTCTATGCTGAGGCTAAGCTATCTGGTTTAGTTGAAAATTCCCGGGCTGGAGGTTGCACAAAATCGAGTTCGATTGCTTGTCCGATTGCTAATGTGACAGCATCGGATTGGATTTGCTTTCGAGTTCAAGATAGCGGTATTGGAATGTCTGAGGAACAGCAGCACAAATTGTTTGAAGCCTTCGCCCAGGCTGATTGTTCGGCGACGCGCCAGTACGGCGGCACTGGATTGGGGCTGACAATCAGCCGCCATTACTGTCAGATGATGGGCGGCGAGATTTTGGTAGAAAGCCAGGAGGGAAAAGGGTCTGTTTTCACTGTCCGCATACCAGCAGGAAATAGTTAATCTCAAATGGCGCGATGTTGGTTTATATCATGTGCGATCGATTATCATCACAATGACAGTTCGTAGTGCGAACTTTACTCCGCAGCCACGGAGCGGACTCAAGTCCGTACTACAAACCTTATTTATTGCAGTTCGTAGTGCGAACTTTACTCCGCAGCCACGGAGCGGACTCAAGTCCGTACTACAAACCTTATTTATTGCAGTTCGTAGTGCGAACTTTACTCCGCAGCCACAGAGCGGACTCAAGTCCGTACTACAAACCTTATTTATTGCAGTTCGTAGTGCGAACTTTAGTCCGCAGCCACAGAGCGGACTCAAGTCCGTACTACAAACCTTATTTATTGCAGTTCGTAGTGTGGACTTTAGTCCGCAGCCACAGAGCGGACTCAAGTCCGTACTACAAACCTTATTTATTGCAGTTCGTAGTGCGAACTTTAGTCCGCAGCCACAGAGCGGACTCAAGTCCGTACTACAAACCTTATTTATTGCAGTTCGTAGTGCGAACTTTAGTCCGCAGCAACAGAGCGGACTCAAGTCCGTACTACAAACCTTATTTATTGCAGTTCGTAGTGTGGACTTTAGTCCGCAGCAACAGAGCGGACTCAAGTCCGCACTACGAACCTGATTTATTGCAGTTCGTAGTGTGGACTTTAGTCCGCAGCCACAGAGCGGACTCAAGTCCGCACTACGAACCTGATTTATTGCAGTTCGTAGTGTGGACTTTAGTCCGCAGCCACAGAGCGGACTCAAGTCCGTACTACAAACCTTATTTATTGCAGTTCGTAGTGTGGACTTTAGTCCGCAGCCTGAGAAAATTCAAGATCCCTTTCAGATATTTTTCAGCTATTTTCAGCTACGAGCCTACTTTCCCACAGCCACTGGTTGCTGACGGTTGCGGACTTCCAAATAAATCAACAAAGCATTAACATCAGCCGGATTTACCCCGCCAATTCTTGCAGCTTGACCAATTGTCAAAGGCCTAATTTTACTCAACTTTTCCCGCGACTCCTTCGAGAGAGTTGTAATTGCCATATAATCCAAATCCGCAGGCAATTGGCGGCGTTCGTGTCTGACAATTTCATCAATTTGATTTTGCTGTTTTTGCAGATAGCCAGAATATTTTATGTCAATTTCTGCACCATCTTTTTCAGCTAATTGTAGACTGGAATCGCCTAAATTGTAGCGTTCCAAATCCACATAGTGAAAACCTGGACGGCGCAGCAAATCAGCCAGAGTAATTGAACCTTTAATCGATTGTTGAGTCTCAGCCAAAATCTGCTGACCAAGATCCTCGTGCTCCTTCACCCGCGTCCCATACAAGCGTTTCTTCTCCGCCACAATATTAGCTTGTTTGCGCTCGAATAAATTCCAGCGGCGGTTATCTATCAAACCAATTTCCCGTCCCAGCGGGGTCAAGCGTTGGTCGGCATTGTCCGATCGCAACAACAGCCGGTATTCCGATCGCGAAGTCAACATCCGGTAAGGTTCCCGCAAATCCTTCGTGCACAAATCGTCGATCAGAGTGCCGATATAACTTTGCTCGCGGGCAAACACAATCATCTCCTGATTTTTCGCAAACCGAGCCGCGTTAATCCCCGCCACAATCCCCTGTGCAGCCGCCTCCTCATATCCCGTTGTACCGTTCACCTGACCCGCGCAAAACAGCCCTTCAATCTTCTTAGTCATCAGCGTCGGATAGCACTGAGTTGCCGGCAAATAATCGTACTCCACAGCATAAGCAGGGCGCATCATCTCGCACTTTTCCAAACCCGGAAGAGTCCGCAGCATTTGCAATTGCAAACTTTCGGGTAAACCAGTCGAAAAGCCTTGGATATACAGTTCAGGAATATCCCTACCTTCTGGTTCAATAAAAATCTGGTGGCTTTCCTTATCTGCAAAGCGCACGATTTTATCTTCAATACTCGGACAGTAGCGCGGCCCCTTCGCATCAACCCAGCCACCGTAAACCGGAGAAAGGTGCAAGTTGTCTTTAATTAACTGGTGAGTTGCGGGGGTAGTTCGAGTTAAATAGCAGGGCATTTGTTCGCGTTCCACCCAAACTTCGGGATCGAAACTAAACCAGCGAACATCTGTATCTCCAGGCTGCGGTTCCAAGTTCGAGTAATCGAGGGTGCGCTTGTCAACTCTGGCGGGAGTTCCTGTTTTCAACCGTCCGGTTTCAAAGCCCAAGCGGTTGAGAGTTTCTGTCAAACCGACGGCGGCAAATTCTCCGGCGCGTCCGGCGGGCATCGACTTGTTTCCTACCCAAATTGTGCCGCCTAAAAAAGTCCCAGTTGTCAGAATTACGGCTTTGCATCCAAAGCCGACGCCGAAGTATGTTTCTACGCCGATAACTTCTTCGTTTTTGCCCAAAACTAAGTCTGTAACCATCGCTTCGCGGACGGTCAAATTAAGTTGATTTTCGACAATATTGTTCATCACAGCGGCGTATTCCCGCTTGTCTGTCTGGGCTCTGAGCGCCCAAACTGCGGGGCCTCTCGAAGCGTTGAGGACGCGCTTTTGTAGGTAAGTGCGATCGGCCATTTTGCCCATTTCTCCGCCTAGGGCATCGACTTCGTTGGTAAGTTGAGTTTTAGCGGGGCCGCCTACGGCTGGGTTGCAGGGTTGCCACGCGATTTTGTCGAGGTTGAGGGTGAGTAAAAGCGTGCGGCATCCGAGGCGAGATGTGGCGAGGGCGGCTTCGCAGCCGGAGTGTCCGCCACCTACTACGATGATGTCGAAACTGTCTTGGAATTGTACGGGGGTTTGTGCGGTCATGGTCTGCGTTTGAGCGGCAAGAACTCGTACTTTATTTTAGCAGTAATTTTGCTCAGTAGGTAAGCGAATAAAAAACAATATTTTTGGTAAAAAATTGTAGGGGCGGGCTAGAAGCCCACCCCACAAGAAATAAATACAATAAATTCATCTCAAAAATCCTTTCTTGTGGAACTGGCCCCAGAGCCCGTTCCTGACGCGGAGCGCAGCTAAAAATCAGTGCCATAATTGAGGTATACTAACCGAGATTAAGATTATGCTGTCAACTGCAAAGACCAAAATGGGCAGAATTATCACAACCTTAACCATCACCAATCGCATCGACCAAGGTTTGGCGGCGCGGGGTATCATTACTGCTGACGAAGTGCGATCGCTAACTCTTGATAATGTCCTCGTAGATACAGGCGCAACAACTCTGTGTTTGCCAAAAAGCGCGATCGCCCAATTGGGATTAGAAATCCTCAAAGAAGTAGACGTTGAGACGGCTAACGGCATTGGCAAAGCGAGAATTTTTCAAGATGCTAAAATTTCTTTGCTGGGACGCGAGGGAACTTTTGAATGTTTGGAACTTCCCGGCGGCGGTTCCCCTTTACTGGGAGTTATCCCCCTGGAAGCATTGGGAATTGAACTCGATTTACAAAATCAACAATTAAAAGTTTTGCCGATTAGTCCGACACAAACTTATTTGACAATTATGTAGAGTTGAGGGTAACAACAGGTAGCGATAGTTTGATTGCGGATTCATAGGGTCTAGAAACCCAGAACCCGGTTTCTATGATTTATTATTGCATTTAGTCACCATAAATATACGAACAAACCGGGTTTATGACGTTAAAATTATGTAGATTCATCCCCATTTCCCCACTTGCCTAACTACCGTTTTATCCTAATGTCAATTAAAACACTCTTCAAGTGTAGCTATCCCGTAGGGAATCACCTAACCGCCACCCTCAAAAACGCACCGCTGCGTGCGGTGTTGATTGTGCCCTTTGTGCTGCAAATTGTGGGGACTGTGGGGCTTGTGGGGTATCTTTCTTACAAAAACGGGGAAAAGGCGGTTAACAACCTGGCAGACCAGCTAGCACTACAAATTGGCGATCGCGTCACGCATTACCTGGATACATATTTGTCCGCGCCGCATTTAATCAACCGCATTAACGCCGATGCGGTGCACCAAAAAACCGTAAATTTGAAAAATTTGTCCCAACTCGAACGCTACTTTTTGTTTCAAATCAAACAGTTCGATTCCGTGACATCAATTATCTTTGGTAGCAAACAGGGAGATTTCGTTGGCAGCGATCGCACTATTCGACAGTATCTGATTATGCGATCCGATGAGTTGGATAATCGGCTGATCAATATGTATGTTCCCGACTCCCTAGGTAAGAGAACCAAACTATACAAAAAAATTCGACAACCTGAGGCCACAAAAAGGCCTTGGTACAAAGCTGCCGCATCTGCGGGTAAATCAACTTGGAGCGAGATTTTTATAGTTGGTGGCAAGACTGATTTAGTAATTAATGGCAATCGACCGATTTACGATCCGAGTACAAAGGAACTGCTGGGAGTCTTTGCCGTCAATCTCAACATTAAAAAAATCGGCGACTTTCTCAACACCATAAAAATCAGCAAATCGGCAAAAATTTTTATTGTCGAACGCAGCGGGTTGTTAGTAGCCAATTCTGGCCCCGAGCATCCCTATATCTCGATCGACCAGCAATTTAATCGATTAAAACCAATATATAGCCGAGATCCTGCGATTAGCGCCACGGGCCGATATTTAACGGAGCGCTTTGGCGACTTTGCTCAAATTAAAGATGTTGAACGCCTGAAATTTGAAATTGACGGCAAACGGCAATTAATCAAAGTAGTAGCATACCGGGATGATTTTGGTTTAGATTGGTTGATTGCGATCGTCATTCCCGAATCTGACTTTATGGCGGAAATAGACGCTAACAACCGCACTACAATTATGCTCTGTACTGCCGCCTCGCTCGGAGCAATTGTTGTCGGCATTCTCACGGCAAAATGGATAACCAAGCCAATTTTACGTTTAAATATTGCTGCTAAAGCTCTAGCCAACCATGAATCGGATATAACCGTCGAAATTGACCGCAATGATGAAGTCGGGCAATTAGCAAACTCGTTCAATAATATGGCAGCCAAACTGCAATCTGCTTTCAACTCGATGCAATCTTTAAATGCTGCATTGACCGAGAGTGAAAGCCGCGTCATACAAATCCTTGAAGCTATGCCAGTGGGAGTATCAGTTTACGATATTACTGGTCAAATAATTTACATGAATCAGATAGGAAGGCAGTTAGTAGATATGAACACTTTGGCAAAAGCTATCATCGACCAAGTTCCACAAATATTGGGAGTTTACCAGGCCCGAACCGATGAATTGTATCCAGTCAAAAAACTGCCTGTCGCCCGATCGCTCAAAGGAGAAACCGCGAGGGTGGAAGATATAGAAATTCGTTTGAGCGATCGCACTGTGCTGTTAGAAGTTTTGAGTACGCCTTTGTTTGACGAAACTAAGACTATTATCGGTGCGATCGCAGCTTCTCAAGACATCACCGATCGCAAAAACGCCGAAAAGTGGCTAAATGACCACAATCGCACTTTAGAACAACAGGTGAGCGATCGCACCGCCGAGATCCAAGCAGCCGCATTAGCCGCGGAAGTCGCATCCCTTGCTAAAAGTGCGTTTCTTGCCAATATGAGCCACGAATTGCGTACCCCCCTCAATGCGATTCTCGGCTACACTCAGATACTTTCCCGACAGCCAGATTTTTGTCCCGCAGACAAAGAGCGAATTCGCATGGTGCAGCAGTGCGGTACTCATTTGCTGACTTTAATTAATGATATTTTAGATTGGGCGAAAATCGAAGCAAAAAAGATAGAATTAACTCCTAATGATATTTGTTTCACAGATTTTTTAAACGATATAGCAGAAATCTTTACGCTAAGATATCAACAAAAAAGCCTGATATTTGTCTCCACAATAGCAGCGAACGTTCCTGAGTTTGTCTCTGTTGATGAAAAGCGTCTGCGTCAAATTCTCCTAAATTTGTTAAGTAACGCGATTAAATTTACCGAGCAAGGCAGCGTGAATTTCAAAGTAGAGGTAATCGAGAAAACTCAACCTGCTACTGAAATAATTGGTGCAGGACAAGACTCCGCTTTTGCATTGGATTCAAGGCAGGCTTTTTCAAGTACAAAAATTCGCTTTCAAGTGCAAGATACAGGAATCGGAATTAGTAGCGATGCCATGGAACGCATATTTCTGCCTTTTGAACAAGCGGGCGAACCCGGACATCAGATAGAAGGTACTGGTTTGGGATTAAACATCGCCCAAACCTTAGTTTCGCTGATGGGAGGAGAACTCAAAGTCGAAAGTAATTGGGGTGTTGGTAGTACGTTTTGGTTTGAAATTGAATTGTCCTCAGTCGATTTTATCCTACCAGTTTCCCCTCCACAGCAACAGCCTGCAATCGCAGGTTATGAAGGCAAACGACGCAAAATTTTAATTGTTGACGACAGCCCGGAAAGCCGCTCTTTGATGGTGGATATTTTAGCATCGCTGGGTTTTGTGTTAATTGAGGCTGACTCTGGTGAAACAGGTTTAGAAACTGCGATTTCCCAGCAGCCAGATTTAATTATTGCTGACTTGTTGATGCGCGGAATCAACGGTTTTGAACTCTGCTCTCAACTGCGTTGTTTGCCAATGTTTCAGGAAACGCCAATCTTGATTACTACTAGCGGGCGGCTTGACTTGAGGTTGGAAAACCAAGCGGAAATAGGTTATAACGATTTTATCAGTAAATTTTTCCTAATCGATGATTTCTTGGCAAAAATACAGCAATATTTGCGACTGACTTGGATTTGTGAGCGTGGGGGCGATTCCGTGCCCGATCGCTGCGCCGCGCCTCCAGTGTCGGAAAGGGCGAGATCCTCAGAACACCTAGAAATGCCTCCTAGCGAAGAGTTGCTGGATTTGTACCAAGCCGCTCAAATCGGTAATTTCGAGCAGGTTAAGCGCGAAGCCCACCGCCTGCAAGAGCTAAATCCGACTTGTGCCGTATTTGCTCGGAAAATTTTGCATTTAGTCGATCGCTACGACGATGACGGGATAATTCAACTAATTGAGTCTTGCTTAAATCCGGGCCGATAAAATTGGTTCGATGTTGCAACTCCGAGCGATCGCAATCCGATTTAGCAACGAGCAATCTAAATAATAGAACTTCTATAGAACCCATTTGATATCTATTCTGCGTAAATCTCAGAAACCGGGTTTCTATCGGTATTTCTCGTCATCCAACCCAAAAACTCGTAGAAACCCGGTTTCTTGCCCTGGGCGTAAATCTCAGAAACCGAGTTAATCTCGGTATTTCTCGTCACCCAACCCAAAAACTCAAAGATGTCAAATGGGTTCTATAGCAGTTCGATCTCCCATATTCGCGGACATTTGGGTAATTTGTAATCGCTGATGAAAGCAAAACGTCATCACCAAAAAGCTTGGCTAGTTCCGCATTTGGTGTGGTACCAATGACTAATTACCACCCTTCGACTGCGCTCTTCGGGCGAGATTACCCATTACCAATAATATCTCATTTTTCTGAGAAAGGCTATAGTTTTGCTAACACTAATCCTTGGTAATCGTGACCTAATATGACAATTTTTATGCCAGAGAATGACTTTCCCAATGCTATAATTCAAGAATCATCACAGTCGCCGATAGCGAGCCAGATTAAAGTATAAACTTTGCGGAAATGACGGAAGAATATGTAAGTAAGCGATCGCGAGTGCAACGCCAGCAGTGCGATGGGCGGCGATCGGCATTTGTGCCGTTGCACTCGCACCCTTACTTCGCAGCCAAAGAAAATATTTTTTTCCTCAACCCAGCCAGCAACTCGGTTTTTTCTCAGTAAATTCACGTAATTTAACGTCTAATCAGGAACGCTATTGACTTGAGTGTATAGATTTATTGTTG
The DNA here is from genome assembly GCF_013299165.1 of Microcoleus sp. bin38.metabat.b11b12b14.051. NCBI lineage: Bacteria > Bacillati > Cyanobacteriota > Cyanophyceae > Oscillatoriales > Microcoleaceae > Microcoleus > Microcoleus sp. bin38.metabat.b11b12b14.051. The sequence goes on along the minus strand of NZ_JAAFKD010000015.1, from coordinate 76,142 downwards.
CTTGTTATCTGTCCTGATTCTAAATTTAATATGATCGTCAAGCAAATTCTAAATATAAATAGTATCATGTAATCGAGATATTGCTTCTTTCTGCCCTACACAGTTTAATAGTAACAATTAATACACATGACGAGCTACCGGGTAAGAGGGAGGCAATATTTTGGCTTTCAGCTTGGGAGCGAGTACCTCAGGTTAAGTTAGTGGCGGTTAATTACAAGTTTTTAAGTCGAGTATAAAAGTATGAACTCTCAAACAAAAAGCAAAGTATTAATCGTAGACGACCAACCGGATAATATTAATATTCTTTCTTATTTTTTGGTGGAATACGGATTTGAGATTTTTGTAGCGACGACAGGAGAAAAAGCGCTGCACAGAGTCGAGAAAATTTTGCCAGACTTGATTTTGCTAGATATTATGATGCCGGGAATAGACGGATTTGAAACCTGCCGCCGCCTGAAAGCAATAGAACAAGTTAAGGAGACTCCGATTATTTTTATGAGCGCTCTTACGGAGATGGGAGATAAAGTTAAAGGCTTGACGTTGGGCGCAGTAGACTACATCACCAAACCGCTGCAATACGAAGAGGCGATCGCCCGGATCAACGTGCATCTGCAACTGCGGAACCTCGCCAAACAATTAGAACAACAAAATACGCTGCTGCGTGCGGAAGTACGATCGCGCCAGCTAGCCGAGTTAGGCCTGCGCTTTTCCGAAGAAAAATTTGCCAAAGCTTTTCGCAGCAGCCCCGCCGCCATGACAATCGCCACCTTTGAAGAGGGGTACTTGATGGAAGTCAACCAAAGCTTTTGCAACCTCACCGGCTATTTTCCCGAGGAAATTTTGGGAAAAACCGATCGCCAAATCAATTTATGGGAAAATATGGGCGATCGCGATCGTTTCTTGCAAATCTTGCACATATCCGGCGCTATTTACAAACAAGAATTCCTGTTTCGTACCAAGTTCGACCAAATCAAATGTGTCCTCATATCAGCAGAAATGATTAGCATTGGCGACACCAACTGCATTTTGATGACGACTTACGACATTACCGAACAAAAGCGGGCCCAAGACACCTTATACCGCCAAGAACAAGAATTCAGGGCTTTAGCGGAAAATTCCCCAGATATCATTGCCAGATTTGACAGCCAACTGCGCCACCTTTACGTCAATCCAGCATTGGAATCAGTCACAGAAATCCCCGCCGAAACCTTCCAAGGTAAAACCTACCGAGAATTAGAAATGCCCGCAGAAGTGGCGGCGCTGTTTGAAGCAAATGTGTCCGCCGTGTTCGCTAGCGGCACCGAACAGTGCTTTGAGTTTAACTTTTTCACCAAGTGTGGCAGAAAATTCTATCAAGTTTGCGTAGTTCCTGAATTTAAGCGCGATCGGACAATTGCATCTGTCTTGGCTGTGGGCCGCGATACCACCGCTGTCAAACAAGCCGAAATCGAACTGCGAAACAGCGAACTGCGGGAACGAGAAAAAGCTGCTCAATTAGAACTAACATTAAACAACTTAAAACACACCCAAGCCCAACTTATCCAAACCGAAAAAATGTTTAGTCTCGGGCGAATGGTCGCAGGAGTTGCCCACGAAATCAACAATCCCAATAGTTTTATTTTGGGCAATATCAATCCCGCCCGCCACTATTTCCAAGACCTCAACAATCTCCTGACGCTTTACCAAGCCAAATATCCGGAACCCGGATCAGAAATACAACAAATAGCTGAAGATATAGATTTAGAATTTATGCAAAAAGATTGGTCGCGACTGATGCAATCAATCGAATCTGGCTCAACGCGCATCCAACAAATTGTTGAGTCACTCAAGTTGTTTTCTAAACTCGACGAGTTCGGAATCAAAGAAGTGAATTTAAATCAAATTGTCGATCAAACCCTGCAATTTGTGATGGACGTTACCCGCGGCAAAGGTATGAGGAAGAACCGCAACGGCAGCATCGCTAGTAAAGAGATTCAGCTCATCAAAAACTACGGCAACCTGCCACCAGTTGAGTGTTACAGCAGTCAGTTGAATCAGGTATTTGCCAGTTTGCTCAACAATGCCATTGACGCCCTAGAAACTCAACTTTACCCAAAAATTGTGATTCAGACTGAGCTGGAAATAATAGCAGAATGCAGCAGGCCAGCCAAAGACATAGAAGCAAAAGCTGATACTCAGCATTCAACGGCAATTGCTCCCCAGGCTGTGGGCGATCGATTCGCAGTGATTCGGATTGCTGACAACGGTATGGGGATGAGCGAAGAAGTGCAGAAAAAAATGTTTGACCCGTTTTTTAGCACAAAACCTGTGGGAAGCGGCACGGGATTGGGTTTATCCATCAGTCACCAAATTGTTGTGGAACAACACGGCGGTGAAATTAGTTGTATTTCTGCTCCCGGGAAAGGGACAGAGTTTGTTGTCAAGATTCCGATACTTTTTGTGACTTCCGTGCAGGAGACTCGACACCAAGTATGTTTGTAGTTTGTAGTTGAGCTGGCATGGCGCGTACCGCACACCAGTTGAGTTTGTAGTGTGGGTGCGATCGCCAAGTCAACAGGTGCCGAGCGCACACCTACAATGCTTCTTCCTCCTTACGGATGCTATAACAAAAAATAATTAACAAGCGCACACAGCAAATGAAATATTTCTTCTTATCCGACGGCTGGAAAGTGGGGCGCGTCTGGGGAGTTGGCGGCGAGTGGACATTATCCGGCTGGAGGCGCCAGCCGGACATCAAACAGCTCAACGTGTCTCTTTGCGATCGCCACGAAAAAATGTGGCTCTACCGCGTAGAAGACGCCGTACTCATGGTAGAAGTCAAACCCGAAGCCCCTCCCGATCCGGCAGATCCAGCAAAAAATATCGGCAGCGTCACCCTCACCAGACTGATCGATGCCGAGCAAGTCCTCGAACGCCTCGGGACGATCGCCACCCGCTGCGAAATCGAACACCCGCAATTAATGTAATGCCCAACATATTGCAATCGGTTCTAACACTCGATACACTTCTTTAAATAACTTTCATTTTTATGCCTCCACCCCTGTGAGGGTAGAAAGGATTCGGCAAAAGACAGAATTTAAAGCCCGCAGGTAACTGCACGGCAATCAGAATCTGAATTTTTCCGTCAAAATAGACATCATCACTTACACCTTGGAGAACCGCAGTCAATGGGACTACCCTGGTATCGCGTACACACAGTCGTCTTAAATGACCCAGGCAGATTAATTTCTGTACATTTAATGCACACTGCCCTCGTGGCAGGTTGGGCCGGCTCGATGGCCCTTTACGAACTAGCAGTTTTTGACCACGCAGATCCAGTTCTGAACCCGATGTGGCGTCAAGGGATGTTCGTCCTACCGTTCATGACTCGCTTGGGAGTCACCGGCTCTTGGGGCGGTTGGAGCATCACCGGCGAAGGTAACGTCGATCCTGGCTTCTGGTCTTTTGAAGGCGTCGCCGTCGCTCACATCATCCTCTCCGGTTTGCTGTTCTTAGCAGCAGTCTGGCACTGGGTATTCTGGGATTTGGAACTCTTCAGAGATCCTCGCACTGGCGAACCAGCCCTCGACTTGCCAAAAATGTTTGGCATTCACTTATTCCTTTCCGGCTTGCTCTGCTTTGGCTTCGGCGCATTCCACCTTTCGGGACTCTTCGGCCCGGGAATGTGGGTTTCCGACCCCTACGGCTTGACCGGTCACGTCCAACCAGTGGCACCTGCTTGGGGCCCTGAGGGCTTCGATCCGTTCAATCCGGGTGGCATCGTGGCTCACCACATTGCAGCGGGCGTAGTCGGCGTAATTGCCGGTTTGTTCCACTTGACAGTGCGGCCGCCGGAACGTCTTTACAAAGCCCTGCGGATGGGTAACATCGAAACTGTACTTTCTAGCAGTATCGCTGCTGTGTTCTTTGCAGCTTTCGTGGTTGCGGGTACGATGTGGTACGGTTCTGCTGCAACTCCGATCGAGCTTTTTGGCCCGACTCGCTATCAGTGGGACGGTGGATATTTTCAACAAGAGATCGATCGTCGGGCTCAAGCTAGCTTAGCCGCCGGCCAAAGCTTCCAAGAAGCCTACGAACAAATTCCCGAAAAATTGGCTTTCTACGACTACGTGGGCAACTCTCCAGCTAAAGGCGGTTTGTTCCGCGCTGGCGCCATGGTCAACGGCGACGGTATCGCTAAAACATGGCTGGGCCACCCAGTATTCACAGACAACGATGGTCGGGTGTTGTCGGTACGCCGCCTCCCGAACTTCTTTGAAACTTTCCCAGTAATTTTGACGGACAAAGATGGAGTCGTTCGCGCTGACATCCCCTTCCGTCGTGCTGAATCAAAATACAGCTTTGAACAAAGCGGAGTTAATGTCAGCTTCTACGGTGGCGAACTTAACGGTCAAACCTTTAAGAATCCTCTAGATGTCAAGAAGTTTGCTCGCGCCGCCCAAAAGGGTGAAGTATTTGAATTCGATCGCGAAACCTTGAATTCTGACGGGGTTTTCCGCACTTCAACTCGCGGTTGGTTCACTTTCGGACACGTTTGCTTTGCTTTGCTATTCTTCTTCGGCCATATCTGGCACGGTTCTCGGACTATTTTCCGCGACGTGTTTGCTGGAGTTGAGGCTGACTTGGAAGAGCAAGTCGAGTGGGGCTTGTTCCAAAAACTGGGCGACATGAGCACAAGAAGAGAAGAATCTCTCTAGTTTTTTGCCGCCTCACGGCACCGGGAAACTTGTCCGGTGCACAAAAACCCGGTTTCTTCAAGAAACCGGGTTTTTTTAGTTAATAATCAAACCACTAATTTATAAGATAAAATAATACGGCAAGGGAAGATAGGGAAAATTTAACATGGAAAGTGTTGCTTACATTTTGATGCTGGCTTTAGCCTTGGGCGTGATATTTTTTGCGATCGCCTTTCGCGAACCGCCCCGGATTGGCAAATAATTAGCTACACGCCCGCGGTCAAGGGGTGTCAACAAAGGTCTAAAAACCTTTGTATCTCTTGTTTGTAGCTGAGGCCCGATCCCCCTCGCATCCCCCGAAAGCAAGGGGGACTTTGAGAGAAGACTCCTGTCCCCCCCCCTGATAGTCGGGGGACTTTGGTGCTCTTGTCCCCCCCTTCTTAAGGGGGGTTAGGGGGGATCGATCCCAGTCATCAAACAGCAGTCTAGAAGTAGGTTTTAGCTTAATTTGACACACATCCTGGGCGGTGTATGCCCAGTCATTTTTTAGAGTCCAGCCATTGATCAGACCCCGCGCGGTTAGATGAATGGCAATTTGCTAGCAACGCCAGTTAAAATCAGCAATCATGCGCTGTTCCTCCTGCCAACACACAAATAGTCGCGTTCTCGAATCGCGTTCAGCCGAATCAGGTCAAAGCATCCGTCGGCGGCGCGAATGTTTGAGCTGTCAGCACCGCTTCACAACCTACGAACGCATAGAATTTGTGCCGATAACGGTGATCAAGCGGGACTCCAAGCGCGAATCATTCGATCGGTCAAAATTAGTCAGAGGACTGGTTCGGGCCTGTGAAAAAACAGGTTTGTCCAACAGCGCCCTCGAAACTCTCGCAGAAGAAATCGAAGCGCAACTCCAGGGTCGATCGCTCCGGGAAATTGCCAGCTCAGAAATTGGGGAACTGGTGCTGTTGCACCTGCGCCCGCTCAGCGAAGTCGCTTACGTCCGTTTTGCCTCGGTATACCGACAATTTCGAGGCATCCGAGATTTTGTAGATACCTTAAATCACCTTCAAAATCCCCTCAACTGTATCCAGAATCAAGATACTCCCTCTGATTTGGAGGCTGGTACGCCTGCTGCCGATGCGTGCGATCGAGAAAGCCCCGCATCTTGTGCTACTGGCAGCTAAACTCAGAGAAATTAATTTATAAAGCAGTATGCGGGTAAGTTATAATAATTTACTTGACTCTGAATGTTAAGATCAAACGTTTTAACGCAGAGTTTGCAGCAATAGCAGTGGCGAGCCCGGATGCACAGTTGCAGCGGGCAAAAGTTAGCAAAAACTGACTTTAGTAACAGATTTTGCAAGAAGTTAACCGCTTTTTCACCAAAATCTCTAATATCTGCCGGCACAAACGAAAAACATGAAGGAGAGAAATCCTAGGAAACTATTCGCATGGTCAATCTCAAAACCACAGTCAAAGACATCGGCTTTACTCACGAGGATTTTGCAGCCCTACTTGATAAATATGACTATCACTTTAGCCCGGGCGATGTAGTAGCGGGTACAGTTTTTAGTATAGAACCGAGGGGCGCTCTGATTGATATCGGTGCTAAAACAGCAGCGTACATTCCCATTCAGGAAATGTCGATCAATCGAGTGGAAAGCCCAGAAGAGGTATTGCAATCAAACGAAACTAGAGAATTTTTCATCCTCACCGATGAAAACGAAGACGGACAATTAACCCTGTCCATCCGGCGCATCGAGTATATGCGGGCCTGGGAAAGAGTGCGACAACTGCAAGCAGAAGATGCTACGGTGCGATCGCAAGTATTTGCCACCAACCGAGGCGGCGCACTCGTCAGAATTGAAGGATTGCGAGGCTTTATTCCCGGTTCTCACATCAGTACCCGCAAACCGAAGGAAGAATTAGTCGCCGAAGAATTGCCATTAAAATTCTTAGAGGTAGACGAAGACCGCAACCGCCTAGTCTTGAGTCACCGTCGCGCCTTAGTCGAACGCAAGATGAACCGCCTCGAAGTCGGGGAAGTGGTCATCGGTACAGTGCGTGGCATCAAGCCCTACGGTGCCTTTATCGACATCGGCGGCGTCAGCGGCTTGCTGCACATCTCAGAAATTTCGCACGATCACATCGATACGCCTCATAGCGTCTTCAATGTCAACGACGAAGTGAAAGTGATGATCATTGACTTGGATGCTGAGAGAGGCCGGATTTCTCTCTCCACCAAGCAGTTGGAACCGGAACCGGGCGCGATGGTCAAAAATCGCGAATTGGTGTACGAAAAAGCTGAGGAAATGGCAGCTAAGTTCCGCGAGAAAATGCTCGCTCAAAAGCAAGCTAAAGCTGGTATGGACATTCCTGTAGAATCAACTGATGTTGATGACACATCCGACGAAATACTCGAAGATGTGCCCTCAGCAATGGAAGAGGACGAACCAGAAGTAGCAGCAGAAGCCGCACCAGAAGTAGCAGCAGAAGCCACACCGGAAGTAACAGCAGAAGCCACACCGGAAGTAGCAGCAGAAGCCGCACCGGAAGTAGTAGAGGAAGAAATCCCTGCTGCGACGGTCGAATAACATTGCAGTCACTGTGATTAAAAGAGGGAATTGTCCCTCTTTTTTTGTCTTTAATGTGTCAATTATTAATAATTAGTTATACTCTTTTTCCAAGCTTATACAACAGTATTCGTAGGATTCGTCTAAGAAACAAAATCCCTAAATTCAATCGACGGCACTGCCGTTCTTCTACCCGTAGGATATCTGTAGGGACACGGCATTGCCGTCTCATCATTGGCAACGACAGGGTAGGAGAGGACACGGCAATGCCGTTTCCCTACCCGTAGGATATCTGTAGGGACAGGGTAGGAGAGGACACGGCAGTGCCGTGTCCCTACCCGTAGGATATCTGTAGGGACACGGCATTGCTGATTGGCAACGACACGGGAAGAGGAGACGGCAGTGCCGTTTCCCTACCTGTAGGATATCTGTAGGGACACGGCATTGCCGTCTCCTGATTGGCAACGACACGGTAGGAGAGGACACGGCAATGCCGTGTCCCTACGGGGATGATAGACATGGCAATGATGTTTTTCTATAGTAATTGTGGACACGAGAATGCCTTTTCCCTAAGGGAATTATGGACACGGTAATGCCATTTTTCTACTCGTTAATAGACTTAAAATTGGGAACAATTTACAATTTACAATTTACAATTTACAATTTACAATTTACAATTTACAATTTACAATTTACAATTTACAATTTCAAAGGGAATATAAAAGCCACAAGTCGTTTTTACTGCTAGAATTAACACGGAATCTGTAATAGCGCTGTCTACCGATCGCGCCGCTGAAAAAAAGCTAATTAGGTAAGCAAATATACCTGATTGTTGCCAGCCTCTCGTTGTAATCTGGGCAACAGCAGATAGAGTTGTTCGATCGCCCTAATCCGATCGCTCCAAAGCTACACCTCATCCTTAAGCTACTTGCGTAATTGTACTAACTTAAGCTCTACTAAAAATCGTCCGAATTACTCAGCCGCGCAGTCAACAGATACATTTGCTGCGAAATAGCTGGGGTATAGGATTTAAAACCATGACTTCTAATCAATCGTCTCCTGAAAATACACCTGAATCGATCGCCCCAGCCACCCTAGACATCGAACAATTAGTTACAACCGATGCCCCGTTTCCGATTGTGGGGATTGCCGCCTCAGCAGGAGGGTTGGAAGCATTCACCGAGTTACTCAGCCATTTACCAATAGATACGGGTATGGCGTTTGTGCTGATTCAGCATTTAGACCCCAATCACAAGAGTTTGCTCACCCAGATTCTCGCCAGACAGACGCAAATGCGTGTCTGTGAGGCACAAGACGGCATGGCTGTAGAGCCCAATCAAGTCTACGTCATTCCCCCCAACACCAAGATGGTGCTATCTAAAGGCGTGCTGCGACTATCTCCCCGCGAGAAGATTTATGGCAAATATATGCCGGGAGATGCGTTTTTTACCTCATTGGCGATCGATCGCGGACATCAGGCGATCGCCGTAGTATTATCCGGGGGAGACGGAGATGGTTCACTGGGGATCAAGGCAATCAAAGCAGCCGGAGGCATGACTTTTGCTCAATGTCAAGACACGGCAAAATTCGATAGTATGCCGAATACCGCTGTGGCTACAGGGAATGTCGATTTTGTTCTGACACCGGAAAAAATTGCCGAGGAATTGACAAACTATAGTCGCAATCCCCCGATCATTTGCTCGGTTCCCCTGACAATAGTTGAGGAATCCCCCGCACACGAAGATGTCCTGGCTACTATTTTTGGGGTGCTGAAATCGACGACAGGCGTTGATTTTACTCACTACAAACGCACTACTATCGCTCGACGCATCCAGCGCCGGATGGTGTTGTACAAGCTAGAGAGTTTGGATGCTTACGCTCAATATCTGCGAGAGAATTCGGCTGAAGTCAAAGCCCTATATGAAGAAATTCTGATTCATGTTACCAGTTTCTTTCGCGATTCCGAAGTCTTTAATAAGTTGAAAAAGCTGGTTTTTCCCACGATTACCGAAAATAAATCGGCAAAGGTGCCAATTCGGATTTGGGTGGCGGGATGTTCGACTGGTGAAGAAGTTTATTCGATCGCCATTTGTTTGTTAGAGTTTTTGAGCGATCGAGTTATTCCGCCGCCGATCCAGATTTTTGCTACGGATATTAGTGAAGGGGCGATCTGTAAAGCGAGGTCTGGCGTTTACTTAGAAAACCAGATGGTAGATGTTTCACCAGAGAGACGTACTCGCTTCTTTATTCCCCAAGAAGGAGGTAGCTATAGAATCAGTAAGGCAGTCCGCGAATTGTGTGTATTTGCGCGACAAGACTTAGGTAGCGATCCGCCTTTTTCCAAGATAGATGAATCTTTCCATTACCGCCTTGGGATTGCTTGGCTAGGTGTACTTTTGTAATGTACTTTCAATGGGACAATTACCATTTCAAGCTTCACAATCCTGTACGCATAATGGTTGCCTTTGTTGGACTCCCTTGCGGGGTAATGTTCGCTTCGCCAATGTTATAAGGGCTTTTTCGGCTAGCAGCACTGTCTCAGTGACTTTAAGACTGTTTAACTACTAACGATAGAGCGGAAAACTAGCGTCGCATTCTCCGGTATCGTGACCCAAATAACGTAGACCTCGAAAGTCTTAGGCTGGTCAGAATAGCTTACTCGATTTCTCTTGCAAGCTCAGTGTCTTTAGACCTGAGTTCCTGACTACAGTCTTAACTCAACAGGATTTCTGCTGTTGGGTACTTCTGATAGTACCGGAAAATGTTCGTACTTGTTTACTTCTGTTCATAAAAAGTCTAAAATTTATACCAAAAAGTTGAGTGTGACTCGTCCCACTTTTTCTTTTACGCCCAGTTCCTATCCCGTTGTTAAAGTAGCTGAAAGGCAGCGAATGAATGAAAATTTTACGAATAGCTTCGACTTACAGCAAGAAACTGAGCAACTCATTTTGCATCGCTATGCCCCAGCTAGTGTGGTTGTCAACGAGCAGATGCAAATCCTGCAAGTGCGGGGAGACATCGATCCTTACTTTAAAGTGGCAGCCGGAACGCCGGACTTAAACTTGCTGATCGTGGCAAGGAAAGGGTTGCTGGTTGAGCTTCGCACCGCGATTTATCAGGCACAAACACAGAACGCGAACACGAGGAAAGAAGGGGTTTCTGTTGAGGCGGGCGGGCGATCGACTATGGTCAATTTTGAGGTGATGCCGTTCCAGTCGAAAACCGTCGCAATACGCTACTTTTTGGTGGTGTTTGAAGAGGCTTTACCGAGGGCGAGCGACTTTGGCACCGTCATTTCAGAAAGCTGCGAGCAAGATGATTTAGCTCGTGAAAATGAGCGACTGAGAGAGGCACTTGCCACCGCTAATCAAGAAAAAACTGCGGCTCAAGCGCACCTGGAAGCGGTGATTGAGGAACACGAAAATCTCAACCAAGACCTCAAAGTTGCGAACGAAGAAATCCTTTCGAGCAACGAGGAATTGCAAAGCACCAACGAGGAACTAGAAACGGCGAAAGAAGAGATTCAAGCGACTAATGAGGAACTGATCACTACTAACGATGAACTTTGCAACCGAAATGCCGAACAAAACCTGGTCAATAACGATCTCACAAATTTGCTGTCTAGTATCAATATTCCAGTCTTAATGCTGGCAAACGATTTACAGATTCGACGCTTTACACCAACCGCGCAGCGACTATTTAATCTGATTCCCACAGATGTGGGACGACCCTTTAGCGACATCCGCACGACTCTGAATATTCCTGACTTGGAACAGATGATTTTGCAGGTAATTCAGACTCTGAATACGCAAGAACAAGAAGTTCAAACTCAAGCGGGATATTGGTATAATCTGCGTATTTGTCCTTACCGCACTACGGAAAACCAGATTGACGGTGTGGTTATGGTTCTAATTGATATTGATGCTCTTAAACGCAGTGCCATAATTTTAGAGCAGGCGCGAAATTACGCTGAAATTATCGTAGAAACGGTGCAAACGCCTTTAGTCGCGCTAGATGCTGATTTCCGAGTGAACACAGCAAATCGATCGTTCTATACAACGTTTGAGGTTTCACAGTCAGAAACGGCGAAATGTTCGCTGTTTGAGCTAGGAAACGGGCAGTGGAATATTCCGAAATTGCGATCGATCTTGGAAGATATTCTGGTGAGTGATGTTGAGCTACACAACTTTGAGTTGGATCACGTATTTGAGCAGATTGGGCAGAAAACTATGCTGCTGAATGCTTGTAAACTTGAAGGAGAAGACCAAGCTTTAATGATTCTGTTGTCGATCGAGGATATCAGCGATCGCAAGCAGTTTGAAATAGAGCGATCGCAGTTATTGCAGCAAGAAAAGTTAGCTCGCCAACAAGCAGAAAGCGCCAACCGTGCTAAGGATGAATTTCTGGCGAATCTCTCCCACGAGCTCCGCAATCCCCTGACTCCGATCCTGGGGTGGGCGCAACTGCTGCAATCCGGCAAGCTTAAGGAAGCAGCAGTTACTCGCGGTTTAGAGGTGATCGATCGCAGCGCGAGGGCGCAATCTCGGTTAATCGAAGATATGCTGGATATTGCCAGGATTACGAGCGGCAAACTGGATCTCGATAGCAGTCCGATCGATCTCCAGTTAGTGGTGCAAGCTGCGATTGATGGGGTGCAATTATCAGCGGATGCTAAAAACATTAAAATTGTTTCGCAGTTGAGTTCTACGGCTGTTCTAGGTGATGCTGCTCGCTTGCAACAAGTTGTGTGGAATCTGCTATCTAATGCGATTAAGTTTACTCCTGCGGGGGGACGAGTGGAAATTGCATTGGAGTCGATCGACGATCGCGCTCAACTCCAAGTCAAGGACACAGGAAAAGGGATTAGTGCCGAATTTTTACCGTATATTTTCAATCGTTTCCATCAAGGCGATTCTAGCAGTACGAAGACTAATCAAGGGCTGGGATTGGGTTTGTCGATCGTGCGTCATCTGGTAGAATTGCACGGGGGAACGGTGCAAGCAGAAAGTCCGGGTGAGGGACAAGGAACTACAATTACGATGAGATTGCCGTTGGGAGAGTTGACTCAAGTGTTGACAGAGGCGATCGATTTACAGCCAACTATATTTGCGTCTGTAAATATACCGAGTAATGATGTCCCTTCTTTGGAGGGTTTGCACATTTTAGTTGTGGACGATCTGGTTGATACCTGCGAGCTCTTAGAATTTGTGCTCGAAGGCTACGGGGCGGAGGTTTTGGCAGTTGCATCTGCTAGAAGTGCGATCGCGGCTTTGATTGAGAATCCGGGCAGATATGACGTGCTAATCTCGGATATCGGGATGCCAGAAGAAGATGGGTATTCTTTGATTCGAGAGGTGCGAACCCTTGCTGCGTCAGCCGGAGGAGAAATCCCAGCGGTGGCGCTGACTGCGTATGCTGGGGATAAAGAACGCGAAAGGGCGATCGCAGCGGGTTTTCAAGCACATATTGCTAAGCCTATGAAGCCTATTCAATTAGCATTAATTGTCGCCAATTTAGCAGGACGATTTTGAATTATTTTGAGATAAGACTCGGCGGTTGAAACCGCGGCGATACATAGGAAACTCGGCGGTTGAAACCGCGGCGACATAAACAAAACCCGCCTCCGCGGGTTGAAGAGAATCGGCGGTTGAAACTGCGGCGATACATAGGAAACCCGGCGGTTGAAACCGCGGCGACACAAACAAAACCCGCCTCCGCGGGTTGAAGAAAATCGGCGGTTGAAACCGCGGTGATACATAGGAAACCCGGCGGTTGAAACCGCGGCGACACAAACGAAACCCGCCTCCGCGGGTTGAAGAAAATCGGTGGTTGAAACTGCGGCGATACAAACAAAACCCGGCGGTTGAAACCGCGGCGACACAAACAAAACCCGCCTCCGCGGGTTGAAGAAAATCGGTGGTTGAAACTGCGGCGATACAAACAAAACCCGGCGGTTGAAACCGCGGCGACACAAACAAAACCCGCCTCCGCGGGTTGAAGAAAATCGGCGGTTGAAACTGCGGCGATACATAGGAAACCCGGCGGTTGAAACCGCGGCGACACAAACGAAACCCGCCTCCGCGGGTTCAAGAATGACGTTTAAAATTACCTTTTTTTTCTTCAGTCCGCGGAGGCGGACATCGTTTGTGTAGACGCGGTTTCAACCGCCGTCTTATGCGGACATTGTTTGTGTAGACGCGGTTTCAACCGCCGTGTTATCTAAAAATAATTGCCAAAAAGAACACAACATGAGACAATACAAAAAATATATAAACTCTGGAGTTCAAATTCTTGGTAACTATTAAATGTCGGGGCATTACCTTCTCAAATATCGAAGCCGTAATCTTCGACAAAGACGGCACTCTAGAGGATTCTCAGGAGTTATTGCGATTATTGGGAATTAAGCGATCGCGCCTCGCAGATGCTCAAATTCCTGGCGTTGGAGAGCCTTTACAAATGGCTTTCGGTATCGAAGGTGCTAACATTGACCCCACAGGCTTGATGGCCGTCGGTAGTCGCAGAGAAAATGAGATTGTGGCGGCGGGATATATCGCTGAAACTGGCAGGGGATGGTTGGAATCTTTAACTATTGCGCGTCGGGCTTTTGATGAAGCTGACCAAATGTTTAAAAGTAGTGCTTCTTCTCCGATGTTTGTCGGCTGCTTGGAAGTTATCAAAGAGTTTTCGGAAGCGGGTTTAAAACTGGGAATTCTTTCTGCTGCTACGACTGCTGCTGTGCAAAATTTTGTGAAACATCACGCATTAAGCGAATGGATTCAGTTAGAAATGGGTGTGGATTCAACGGAACTTAATAAACCCGATCCGAGATTGTTTTTGCAAGCTTGCGAAAAACTGGGAGTAAACCCGGCGGCGACTTTGATGGTGGGAGATTCAGCGGGTGATATTCAGATGGGTAAGAATGGGGGCGCGGCTGGCTGTATCGGGATTTGTTGGGGAAATGCTAAGGTTAGTCAGTTGGAAAAGGCTGATGTGGCGATCGCATCTTTGGATGAAATTACAATTGTAGCAGAAGGTTTGTAGTGAGGACTTCAGTCCGCATAAAAATCATAGGACTTGCACTCCAAACATCCCACAAATCTTATCGCGATTGTGTACTCAAGCGCAAACCCAGAATCATCACATCTCTTTCCACGCCATCAAGTTCGGCCACTTGTGGCAAATATCCCCACTGCTGAAAGCCAAATTTTTGGAACAAAGTTAAACTAGGCTGATTGTGAGCAAAAATTATGGCCATCAGGGTTTTCAGTCTCAATTTTGGACTTTGGGTAATTGCCGATTGCAGTAATTTTTGTCCGATTTTGCAGCGTTGGCGATCGGGCGCGACGTAGAGGCTAATTTCTGCGGTATGCTGATAGGCGGCGCGTCCATAGAAAAGCTGAAAACTCAGCCAGCCCACGATATTTTGGTCTGATTCCATTACCCAAATCGGTAAGGAATTTGGGGAATGTTCTTTGTACCACGCGAGGCGGCTTTCTACTGAGATTGGTTGTAAATCTGCTGTGGCCATTCTCCCAGGTATTGCTGCATTGTATATTTGAACAATTGCGGGTAAATCGCTTTCAATTGCGTCGCGGATTTTCATGGGTTAAGGAAGAAGGAAGAAAGAAGTAATTGTAGGGTGCGTCGCGCTCAAAAAATCCCAAATAAATACCGACAATCTTAGGGCGACGCACCTGAGATACCATTTATAAAAAGTCTTGCTACAAGAAATTTTTGGGCTTGTTTCCTCAATTATGGTATGAGGTGCGTCGCTACGAGATTGTCGATCGACTTTTAGGTATTTTTGAGGGCGACGCACCCTACAAATACTCAATTATGGTATGAGGTGCGTCGCTACGAGATTGTCGATCGACTTTTAGGTATTTTTGAGGGCGACGCACCCTACAAATACTCAATTATGGTATGAGGTGCGTCGCTACGAGATTGTCGATCGAATTTAGGTATTTTTGAGGGCGATACACCCTACAAATACTCAATTATGGTATGAGG
The DNA here is from genome assembly GCF_013299165.1 of Microcoleus sp. bin38.metabat.b11b12b14.051. Lineage (NCBI taxonomy): Bacteria > Bacillati > Cyanobacteriota > Cyanophyceae > Oscillatoriales > Microcoleaceae > Microcoleus > Microcoleus sp. bin38.metabat.b11b12b14.051. Next base: position 60,883 of record NZ_JAAFKD010000015.1, on the reverse strand, counting down.
TGCGTCGCTACGAGATTGTCGATCGAATTTAGGTATTTTTGAGGGCGACGCACCCTACAAATACTCAATTATGGTATGAGGTGCGTCGCTACGAGATTGTCGATCGAATTTAGGTATTTTTGAGGGCGACGCACCCTACAATACTGTCAACTGTCAACTGTCAACTGTCAACTGTTAACGTCAATATTCAAATTGTACAGTTCCATGACATCGCTAACGGGCATCCGCGAATTTACTCCCAAAGTCAGCGGCGATGTGTGCCCTCGCTGCAAGTGTTCTGCCGCCGCACAGCCGATCATTGCTGCGTTGTCTGTGCAATATTTTAATGGGGGAAACAATACTCGCAAGTTATTTTTGGCTGCTGCTGCTTGTAAGTGCGATCGCAGCCCGCTGTTGGCTGCAACTCCGCCACCGACTACAATAGTCGTGAGTCCGAAATTTATCGCACAGTCGATCGCCCTTTTAGTTAAACCCTTCGCTACAGTTTCCTGAAAACTCGCCGCAATATCATTAATTGTAGAAGCAGCCAAGACGCCTTCACCACCAGCATTAATATCTAGTTTTTGTAGTTTCTGCACTAACTGCAAAACAGCCGTTTTCAACCCACTAAAACTGCTGTCGTAGGGATGATAGCCACCACCCGGTAGCGAAATTCTGCCTTCAGGTAGGGGGTATGCTTGGGGATTCCCCAAGGCGGCTAATTTGTCCATCAGCGGCCCGCCGGGATATCCTAGCTGCAACAATCTCGCGACTTTATCAAAAGCTTCCCCCGCCGCATCGTCGCGCGTTTGTCCTACTGTTTCGTAAACGCCGCAATCTTTAACATAAATTAAGCTAGTGTGTCCCCCGGAAACTAACAGACACAAAAACGGCGGCTGCAAGTCGGGTTCGATTAGGTAAGAAGCATAGATGTGCCCTTCGAGGTGGTGGACGCCTAAAAAAGGTTTTTGGTGGACTATTGCCAAGCTTTTCGCCGCTGTCAGCCCGACTAACAATGCACCTACTAAACCGGGGGCACAAGTCGCTGCAATGCCGTCAATTTCTGACCAACTCAGGTTGGCTTCACTCAGACACTGGGCAATTACCTGATTTAGCATTTCTAGATGGCTCCGCGAAGCTACTTCCGGGACTACCCCACCGTACTGTTCGTGGATTTTAATTTGTGATGCTACAACATTGCTGCAAACTTGACGATTCTTAACAATTGCTGCTGCTGTTTCGTCACAACTTGTTTCGATTGCGAAAATGGTTGCCATTAACTGGTAATTTTATTTGATAGGTTAGCTATTGCTAGCTTAACGAATTCGGCGCAAGTCCCCGGATCGATCTGTTCTCAGGTTATTCGCGGGATATTTGGCAGCCGTTTGACAGGCCCTGGCGATCGAAGTAATGCAAGCTGTGAAATATTCTCGCGGTATTGCTAAGCTCTCGCACTGACCTATAAAACCCGAATCCCTCATTCTTTTGGGCTTTGCCGCCTCTGTGATGGAGACTTTACACTGTCAGCAAGTGCGGTAATCTGGATTCGGGATCGGCAAGTTGAAATGCTTGTAAAAAAACTTATTGTTTTGTAACAAAAGGAAACAATTTCATGCGACGATTGTTTGCTGCAATTTTAGTGGTTAGTCTGTGGATCAGTTTTGCTCCAGTTGCTTCGGCTTACAATTTGGTGCCGTGCAAGGACTCTCCCGAATTCAAGGAACTGGCTAAAAATGCACGTTCTACCAATGGCGACCCCGCATCTGCCAAGGCAAGATTCGATCGCTATTCTCAAGCTATGTGCGGCCCGGAAGGATACCCGCACTTAATCGTAGACGGTAGCTTGGACAAGGCTGGCGACTTTTTGATTCCTAGCTTGCTGTTCTTGTATATGGCTGGTTGGATTGGTTGGGTAGGCCGGGCTTATCTGCAAATTGCCAAAAAATCAGCGACTCCAGAGGAAAAAGAGATTATTATCGACGTTCCTGTGGCAATCAAATGTATGCTGAGTGGCCTTTTGTGGCCTTTGGCAGCTCTCAAAGAAATCACCACTGGTGAAATGTTTGCCAAGGATGACGAAATTACTGTTTCCCCCCGCTAAAATAGGGAAATGGAGCGAGGGCTAAGGGCTAACAGTTAATTTATTAACGGCAAGTTAGCAATTAGCACAAGTAGCGATCGGCAATTACCAACTGTCTCGAATTTTCAGGAGCAGAATTCATGCAATATTTTGTCAAGTTTCTTTCGACCGCGCCAGTATTGGCAATCCTCTGGATATCTATTCAAGCTGCCGGTTTGATTGAATTTAACCGCTTTTTCCCTGACTTGCTTTTCCACCCGATGCCTTAAGATTTGACCGAAATTAGGTTTCAAAATCTGGGGACAAAAAGTTGAGAGTTTTGAGTTTTGAGTTGTAAGTTAAAGGTTAATTTAAAACTCAAACATCAAAACTCTCAAACTATACATAGCCTTTCTCAGTGACATGATCTGAGCATAGGGCATAGGGCATAGGGCATAGGGCATAGGGCATAGGGCATTGTTGACTGCTGACTAATGACTAATGACTGCTGACAAATGACAAATGACTATTGACTAATGACTAATATTGTGAATCGATGAAGTCTTATATCGCCGCAGCAATTCAAATGACTAGCTTGCCTGACCTGCAAAAAAATTTGGTTCAGGCAGAGGAATTAATAGACCTGGCAGTGCGTCGGGGTGCAGAGTTAGTTTCCTTACCAGAAAATTTCTCGTTTATGGGAGAAGAGGAGGAGAAGATTGCTTCTTCAGAGGCGATCGGACTCCAAAGCGAAAAATTTATCAAAACCATGGCCCTGCGGTTCCAGGTAACGATTCTGGGCGGCGGATTTCCCGTGCCGACAGAGGGGGGGAAGGTATACAATACTTGCTTGCTGGTAGATCCAAATGGCACTGAGGTGGCAAGGTACAAAAAAGTACATTTGTTTGATGTGAATGTGCCAGACGGGATTACCTACAGGGAATCGAGCACGGTGAAAGCTGGTGAAGATTTGCCGCCGGTTTATGTGTCGCCGGAGTTGGGGACGCTGGGACTTTCGGTGTGCTATGACGTGCGGTTCCCGGAAGTGTACAGGCATTTGTCACACAAGGGTGCTGATGTTTTGTTCGTGCCGGCGGCGTTTACGGCTTACACTGGCAAGGATCACTGGAAGGTTTTGTTGCAAGCTAGGGCGATCGAGAATACTTGTTATACGATCGCCCCAGCGCAGACTGGACACCACTACGGCCGCCGTCAAACTCACGGTCACGCCATGATTGTAGACCCTTGGGGTGTGGTTTTAGCCGATGCTGGAGAGGAACCGGGTGTGGCGGTAGCAGAGATTAATCCCGATCGACTCGAACAAGTCCGGCGCCAAATGCCTTCGCTGCAACACCGGGTTTTTCTGTAAGTTATGGTGGCTTGGTACTTCGCAGTTTTGACACCAATTAATGTCAAAATTGTGGTTTGGGTCAGCCACCAAACCTGAATATTTTTATTCTAGCGACGAATTGTGTACGTTCGTACACAAAAAACTTGGCTCGGGTGCCATCAGAACGGGTAGGGGCGAGTTTACGGTTGAGATCGAGCCGATCCCCCCTAACCCCCCTGGTTGTAGGGGGGGACAGGAGTGTTATCAAAGTCCCCCTTCTTAAGGGGGATTTAGGGGGATCGAGACTGCGGTAAAAGCGAAATTTATCAAGGTTTTTTCCCGGAGTTGAACGGCCAATAACTCGGGATAAAATGTCTCAGGCAGATTTAATGGGCGTGCACTTCTGCTAAAAGGCGAATTGGCGACAGTAGAAGTGCACGAAATGCGTCTTTTTTGGAGAAATGAAACACACTCTTTCGGTTTTAGTTGAAGATGAAGCGGGTGTCCTCACTCGAATTGCTGGTTTGTTTGCGCGTCGGGGTTTTAATATTGAAAGTCTAGCGGTTGGCCCGGCGGAGCAAGTGGGAGTGTCTCGGATTACGATGGTTGTACCGGGAGATGACCAGATTATCGAGCAGTTGACGAAGCAACTGTACAAGTTGATTAACGTGCTTAAGGTTCAGGATATAACGGAAATTCCCTGTGTGGAACGGGAGTTGATGTTGCTGAAAGTTAATGCTGCTAGCGGAACGCGATCGGAGATAATTGAGTTAGCTCAGATTTTTAGAGCGCGGGTGGTGGATATTGGTGATGATACCCTGACTTTGGAAGTTGTCGGAGATCCGGGTAAGATGGTGGCGATCGTCCAAGTTCTAAATAGATTTGGGATTAAGGAAATTGCTCGGACTGGAAAAATAGCCATGACGCGCGAGTCCGGGGTAAATACGGAGTTTCTCAAGTCTTTGGAAGCGAAAGTTTAAGTCAGTTGACAGTTGACGGTTGACGGTTAACTGTTAACTGTTAACTGTTAACCTTGAATTAAAGACGCTTTTTATTATTATAAGGTCTCAAAGTTTATGCCAGTTCCTAATGAAGTTATAATTTTAGTACCCGGTATAAATACTCAAGAAAAAAATGACTTTATGGAAAATTTTTGTAGCTCTTTAAGCGAGCAGCTAGAGAGTTTTACTGTTCAAGAAGACGGTGAAATAAAAATAGCAGGACATACAGGAAAAAGATTTTCTATTTATAACAAACAAGAGTTGTACAAAACAATTGACATTTATGAAGGTTATTACATGGATGTATTCGCTAGTAATAAACTGAGTCAAAAAGATGAAAAAACTAAATTTATTAGAGGTGGTGAAGTCTTGATATATTGGTTGATTTCTCCTATTTGGTTGTCCGTTAAGGAATCTCCTTCTTTATTTATAAATTTTATTATTTCTGCTATTTTATTTACAGGTTGGTATTACGGAATTTTAGCGGCAGTTTTGATAGCTATAGGACAAACAAATAGTTTTTTTGGGGCGGAATTTCCGCTGGAGATGGCAAAAAAGATTGGATTTTTTGGTGAATCAATGAAAGGATGGTCTTTTTGGTTTTTTATTAGTATTTTATCAAGCTTTTTACCCATCAGTTCACTTATTGATATCTGTGAATTTTCCGCAGCCTATTTAGGGGAAGATACAGAGGGTAGTACAATCAGATCAAAGACTCGTGGTAGAGTATTAAATCTTCTCGAAGACGTATTGAAGAGCGATAATTATGATAGAGCAACTATATTAGCTTATAGTTTTGGTGTTGCTGTGGCGACAGATACTCTGGCTGATTATCACAGTGACAAAACTTTTCGATACATTACTTTAGGGGGAACTTTAAAGGTTTTATCTTATAAATCTAATTGGGGAGAGAGAGAAATAAATAAATGCTTAAACAATGCAACAATAAATACTTGGATTGACTGCTATTCTAATCAAGACTGGGTGGCAGCTAAGACTCCGTTACCTAAAGGAAGTCCCTCAGATAAAATGATTTACAAAAAAGTTTATGCAAAATCTTCTTCTCTCCTCCAACGTTTCCTAGGAAAAACTCACGTTTGTTATTTTTATGACTCTAGCGTTTGGGAGACTATTATTCGGTAAAATTTATAACTTCCGTAAGTCTATCAGCCTCACTTCCAAAGACAACTAGCCCACTCTCTGTTTTTATTCCTAGAAACAGCCAATAGCCAACAGTCAAACGTTAACTAACAAATTACCATTGAGGTTGACTTTCGATCAAACGTGTGGCTGTGATGCTGTCTACAGGCTTGGAGAAAAAGTATCCCTGTCCGTATTCGCATTGCAGGGCTCTGAGCAAATTAAGCTGTTCAATAGTTTCGATGCCTTCAGCAATTACATCCATGCCTAAATGACTGGCTAAAATTAAAATAGTCTGTACGATGGCTTCGTTTCCTTCATCTTCAGTCATGCGGCTGACAAAAGCTCGATCGATCTTTAAGGCGTCAGTGGGAAAAGTGTGCAGGCGGCTCAAAGAAGAATAGCCTGTGCCGAAATCGTCAATATATAATTCTATTTCTAAATTTTTCAATTGGGAGAGGATAGCGGCGGCTGATTCGGCATTGTCCATGATGACGCCTTCAGTAATTTCTAACTTTAAAGTGCGGGGGTCAAGCTGAGTTTCTTGTAAGATTTCGCTCAGGCGAGCGATTAAATCCGGCTGTTTAAATTGTTCGTTAGAAAGGTTGACGCTCACAGTCAACGGTCGATTTGTTGGGAATTTTTGGTGCCATTGGTGGATCTGGTGGCAAGCCGATCGCATCATCCACCAACCAATAGGTACAATCAATCTAGTTTCTTCTGCTACTAAAATAAACTCGCCCGGAGATACTAAACCCCGCTGGGGGTGATACCAGCGCAGCAGGGCTTCAAAACCGACGATTGTACCGCTAGTTAGAGAGACGATGGGCTGGTAGTAAAGCTGAAATTCCTGGGAGTCTAAAGCGCGCCGCAAATCGTTTTCGAGTTGCAAAAGGGCGACGGCGCGAGTGTGCATACTTAAGTCAAAAACTTCATGACGAGCTTTGCCCAATCCCTTCGCGTGATACATGGCAGCATCTGCATCTCGCAGCAGTTCTTCTGGTCGATCGTACAATATTTGTAACGGTACCGGGGCAATTGAGGAGTCGGAAGACAAGCAAGACACAGAAGGTTCTCCATCGATATTTCGGAGATTTCCAGGACTAGACATTTCGCTGCTGGTAGTAGAATTCTGCGGCAAACCGGAACAAACAATGCCTATGCTAGCACTGCTAAAAACTTGATATTCGTTGAGGTAAAAAGGCTCTGCGAGTTGTGCTTGCACTCGTTCGGCAATCTGGATTGCATCCTCAGTGTTTTTGATATTTTCCAGCAAAATAGCGAATTCGTCACCGCCGAGACGGGCAACGGTATCTCCAGCACGCAAACAGATTTCCAGGCGTTGTGCGATCGCAATGAGCAACCGATCGCCCACTAAATGCCCCAAACTGTCATTGACAACCTTAAAGCGGTCGAGATCGATAAATAGCACCGCAAACAAAACCTCGGGACGGCGTTTGGAAAGTTCGATCGCGTGTCCCAAGCGATCCATAAATAAAGCTCGGTTGGGCAAACCTGTCAGCGTATCGTGCAAAGCATCGTGTACTAACTTCTCTTCTGCGATTTTGCGAAGGGTAATATCTTCGACAGTGCCTTCGTAGTAAAGCAAATTGCCGATCGTGTCGCGAACCGCCCTGCCATTCTCGGAAACCCAGATGGTGGTGCCGTCAGCGCGGTAAACTTGGGACTCGAATTCAGACACAGCGCCGTGTTTTTCGATCGCGCGCAAAAACTCAACGCGGCGGCTGGGATCGACGTAGAGTTGGCGATCGATGTCGCAGATGTTTGCGATCAGTTCCGCGGCCGACTGGTAGCCGTAAATTCTGGCCAAAGCAGGATTAGCACTGAGGTAGCGCCCGTCAACTGTCGTCTGAAAAATTCCCTCGATCGCATTTTCAAAGATGCTGCGGTACTTTTCTTCAGCCTGTTGCAGGGCGAATTCTGCCTGCTTGCGATCGCTGATATCCGTCAGCGTACCCAGATACCCCAGAACTTCCCCGCTGTGGTCAATTTCCGGGACTGCTTGCCAAAATACCCAAGTTGTGAGGTTGCCGTTGCAAAAGCGGTATTCTAACTTGCAAGGCAACTTATCTTGCACGGCGCGATACCACTGGCTCAAAACCCGAGATCGGTCTTCGGGATGCAAACTTTGACCCCAACCTTCACCCAATGCCTGTGCGGCCGTCAGTCCCGCCATTTCCAAAAATCGCTGGTTGACATACAAACAATCTCCCGCAGCGTCGGCGCGGAAAATCCCGACAGGCAGTATTTTTGCCAAAGTGTAGTAGCGATATTCGCTTTCGAGCAGGGCGCTGGCGGCGACTTTAGTCTCGGTGATGTCAAACATGGCACCTTGCAGGATGACGGATTTACTGCCTTCATCGCGAACGGCGATCGCTCGATCGCGAAACCAGACAACTTTGCCGTTGCGGGCGATCGCGCGGTATTCTGAAACAAGCGGCGCCTCACCAAAAATATCTTCTCCACCGGTGAATTTCTGTGCTGCGTTTTCCACTAACACGCGATCGCGGTCTTCTGGGTGAACGAGTTTCAGCCACAGGTCGGGGTCTGCCTTCCATTCAGCTACAGAATAGCCGAGAAAAGTCTCGATTTGGGGGCTAATGTAAAGTTTGGCAGCGTTGCGGTTGAGGGGAGAAATGTAGGTGACAGCGGGCATCTGTTCTACAAGGGCGCAGTATTTGGCTTCTACGGTGCACAGGGCTGCTTCTAGGCGCTGCCTCTCTAATTCGGCGGCGGCGCGAGAGGCAAAAATGCTGAGAATTAGTTGGAATTTGGCAATCTGTGATTGTACCAGAGGTCGATCGTGGAAAATACAAATAATGCCTAAAGGTTCGGCGTAAGAGTTTTTGAGCAAGACTCCCAGGAAACTGCACGCACCTGTCACTATGGGTCTGCGGTCTTGTGGAAAGGTTTCTCCCAGGGAGTCTTGACAGCAGTACATTCCCCGCTCGAACACCAGCGATTCGGGAGTATTGGCCGTGTGGCACTCAAAGTTTGGCTGCTGTTGTCCATCGAGCCAAAAACTGATCGCTTGCAATCGATCGGGAGGGGTATCGGCGCGTTCGATCGACTTCATAGATTTGGCAGCCACGGCGCTGCGAACTGCGAGTGCTGAGGCTAAGTGGCGAACCAAGGCATCAAAAAATTCTGCTCCCCCCGGCGAATTAGTACCTGCTAGGATGTCGCCCAGCAAGTCTTCCTCTAATTGCGGGGAAGTGTTAACTTTGGCAGAACACTCGGCATTCGGCCCATCTCGATTTTCCTCGATCCCACCCGATCGGCTCTGACTGAGGGTTTGGCTGGTGGAAAGCCCTACAAGAGACGAAGAATTCACAGTTGGGAGCTGTTGCTGGGCGAAGAATAGAGAGCGACCAATACTGAAAAGTGTACCCAAGAAGTTGTTAGTTGGCTGCAACGGATTTGAGTTGAATAAAATCAAAAACTTTTTCTGATTTTGGACTTTTGGGGATAAATCGCCGTTTAATTGTGGAAACTGGTCTTGCTCTGCTGGCGGCAGACTAGGCGGCCTTCCCTGCCACTTGAGATAAATCGCCAAGGCAAAGGCTAAGCTCGCCGATAGTCCCAGAAAATATGCAAGAATCTCAAAGTAAAGAAATAAATCTAGCTGGAACATCGATTAGCACCGCTCGACAATTGTAGTAGTTACTTGAAGCCAATCTATTTATTAAAAATAACTAAGTATCGTCACGGATGAGTAACAAATACAAGGTAGGATCGCAGGTGAAGCCGACAAGAGAGTTAATATCACGCTATGAAAGCGATCGTTTTTGAAACCCCCGGAAGCCCGTCCGTATTGAAATTGCAAGATATCCCCGCCCCTACTATACAAACAGAAACTGAAGTTTTGGTGCGGTTGCGGGCGGCGGGACTCAATCCGATAGATACTAAGTTGCGATCGCGTGGCACTTTTTACCCGGAGAAAAGTCCTCACGTTTTGGGGTGCGACGGTGCGGGAGTAGTAGAGGCCCTCGGTGATGCTGTGCAGAGTGTCCAAGTCGGAGACGAGGTTTTTTTCTGCAACGGAGGTTTGGGCGGGTCGATCGGTACTTATGCTGAGTTTGCCGTTGTAGACGAAAGGTTTCTCGCCATCAAGCCTGCTGCATTAAGTTTTGCTGAGGCGGCGGGTGCACCATTAGTTTTAATTACAGCGTGGGAATCGCTCTACGATCGAGGGCGCTTGCAAGCTGGCCAGGTGTTATCAAAGAAAGTGCTAATTTTAGCAGGTGCAGGCGGTGTCGGCCACGTCGCGATACAGTTGGCTTCCTTGCAAGGCGCTGAGGTTTGCACCACTGTTAGTTCCCAAGCAAAAGCCGAAATTTGTAGCTCTTTGGGTGCTGATTCAGTTATTTTATACAAAAACACTGATGTTGTCGATCAGGTTTTGACTTGGACTCAGGGACAAGGAGTTGACTTGGCCTTCGATACAGTCGGGGGAGAAAGTTTTTACCAAATAATTCCGGCTGTGAAGATTTATGGAGATTTGGTAACAATTTTGGAGCCCGATCCGGCTTTAGGCAATTTGAAAACAGCGAGAATGCGTAATCTGCGAATTAGTCTGGAATTAATGTTAACACCGATGCTGCAAGGTTTGGTGGAGGAACAGCAACAGCAGGCGAAGATTTTGCAGCAGTGCGCTCGTTTGTGCGATCGTAATTTATTGAAAATTCACGTCAGTCAAACTTTCCCTCTAGAACAAGCTCAAGCCGCGCATGAGTTGTTAGAAACAGGTTCAGTAACGGGTAAAATAGTGCTGGAAATTGTAGGTGATTGAGATTGCGCGCGGATGGAATTCGCGGGTGGTGGAGATTCGGGGTGATTGAATTCGTGGCGACACAGCCCCGGCGAATCGAATTCGCGGCGACACAGCCCCGGCGAATCGAATTCGCGGCGACACAGCCCCGGCGAATCGAATTCGCGGGCGACACAGCCCCGGCGAATCGAATTCGCGGCGACACAAACGAAACCCGCCTCCGCGGGTTGAAGAAATTTTGGATTCAAGAATCGCTGGCGGTTGAGATTCCCGGCGATTGAAATCGCGGCGACACAAACGAAACCCGCCTCCGCGGGTTGAAGAAATTTTGGATTCAAGAATCGCTGGCGATTGAGATTCCCGGCGATTGAAATCGCGGCGACACAAACTAAACCCGCCTCCGCGGGTTGAAGAAATTTTGGATTCAAGAATTGTGGGCGGATTCCCGGCGAATCGAATTCGCGGCGACACAAACGAAACCCGCCTCCGCGGGTTGAAGAATCACGGGCGATTGAGATTATCTAGTGGTTTGTGAGTCAGTTCCCAATGAGGAATCATTGATTTCTCCTTATGGTGAACAGCTTGATTTTTGATATATTTAGTCACAACGTCGAGCCCATCACGGCTAACAGTAAATGCCCCATAGCTGCCTTGCCATTTTAAAAAATCACCCGGTTTAATTTCGTGAGTGATTAAATGGGAAGAACTGCCCTTGACTTGCTTAATTATCTCAAATACCGCTAAAGTAGTCGGAAAACCTGTTAACAGGTGAACGTGATCTTCGATACCGCCAACAGCAATCACAGTGCATCCCAACTTCTGACATTCTGCAATAATTGCTGCATAGATAAGTTGTTGAATATCAGGAGTAATCAAAGGCAATCTATCCCAAGTTGCCCAAGTAAAATGGACATATAACTGCGTAAAATTGTCTCTCATTTCTATTAAAAATCTGTAAAATTTGTCTTCAACCCGCGGAGGCGGGTTTTGCCTGTGTCGCCGCGATTTCAATCGCCGGGGCTGCCGCAATTTCAATCGCCCGTGCATCTTCAACCCGCGGAGGCGGGTTTTGTCTGTGTCGCCGCGATTTCAATCGCCGGGGCTGCCGCAATTTCAATCGCCCGTGCATCTTCAACCCGCGGAGGCGGGTTTTGTCTGTGTCGCCGCGATTTCAATCGCCGGGGCTGCCGCAATTTCAATCGCCCGTGCATCTTCAACCCGCGGAGGCGGGTTTTGTCTGTGTCGCCGCGATTTCAATCGCCGGGGCTGCCGCAATTTCAATCGCCCGTGCATCTTCAACCCACGGAGGTGGGTTTTGTCTGTGTCGCCGCGATTTCAATCGCCGGGGCTGCCGCGATTGAAATCGCCGGGGCTGTGTCGCCACGAAATCCATTCGCCCCGGCCTCTGAAATTACGATCGCCCTTAAGTCGTATACTCAGCGTTAATCTTCACGTAGTCGTAACTCAAATCGCATCCCCAAGCCTTCGCAAAACCGCCGCCATTCCCGACACTAACCTGAATTAAAACCGTGTCTTCCTTCAGATATTCACCAGCAGCCGCAGCCTTCATGTAATTACTCGCAACAGATTTATCAAACTCCTTCGGTTGTCCGTTTTCCATCATCAAAAAATCTCCCAATTGAATCCGCAAATTCTCTTGTTCAAAAGGAACTCCCGCGCGTCCCGCCGCCGCCGCAATTCTGCCCCAATTCGGATCGCGTCCAAAAATAGCAGCCTTCACCAAAGAAGAACCGACAATTGTTTTGGCAATTTTACTCGCAGAAACTTCGTCGGCGGCGCCGCTAACTTGCACTTCTACCAAACAAGTTGCACCTTCGCCATCGCGGGCGATCGCCTTTGCCAAATGCACGCAAACTTCTGTTAGCATCGCCTCTAATTTTTCAGCCTCCGGGCCCATTTCTGTAATCGCAGGCGTGCGAGATTGGCCGTTAGTCAAAGCAATTAGCGAATCGTTGGTACTGGTATCGCCGTCAACAGTAATTTGATTGAAACTTCTGTTAGCCGCCCGACTCACCATTTCCTGCCACAAATGCGACGATACTGCTGCATCGCAAGTTACAAATGCGAGCATTGTTGCCATATTTGGGTGAATCATTCCCGAACCTTTGCAAATGCCGCCGATGCGTACCGGCCGATCGCCAAACATGGTTTCTAGGGCGATCGTTTTCGGCACCAAATCAGTCGTACAAATAGCCTTAGCAGCAGCATCAGAACCAGTTGCCGAGGCCTCAGCAACCAATCGCGGAATTCCCGCCCTCAGCGGCTCCATTTTAATCCGCTGTCCGATCACGCCCGTGGAGGCCAACAGAATCGATTCTGAAGGAATATTCAGCGCTTCTCCCAACAATTTCGCGCTTTCGAGGGCATCTGCCAAACCTAGTTCGCCAGTAGCAGCATTAGCTTGTCCGGCATTGCACAAAATTGCTTTGGCGCTGGGTTTAGCTTGCAAGCGCTGGCGGCAGTAGTCCACGCAAGCAGCCCGGACTGTGGATGTGGTGAAGACTCCCGCGGCGATCGCGTCCACCTCTGACAAAATTAAACTTAAATCCGGCAAGCCTGAAGGCTTCAAACCCGCTGTAATTCCCGATGCTCGATATCCTCTGGGTGCTGTAACTCCGCCGCCAATTTCTTTCCAGTCCGACATGATGACCTCCCTAGATCTTTCTATTCTATTGAGAGGGGATTATATCATTTTAGATTTTAGATTTTAGATTTTAGATTTTAGATTGCCAATAAATGACGAATGAAAGAGTTGTTCCTTCGTCATTTTATGGTTCCGCACCCGATGCCCCGATGCGTGGAAATGTGCTGCTTCACTTTTTGAGTTTAACCAACCCCATAAAATTAATCGCGACTTCTTCTGTAGAGATCGAACTCAAGAAGAAGCCGCGATGGTTTTGTCACTGTCATGATTAATTTTTAGCTGGCAAACAACCAACTCGATTCAACTGTCTCGCTGTTGAAAAAATGAGTTATTTGCGATCGACACTCGCCTGAGAACCAGTATCTAAACCAACTTCAGCAGCCGCGCGGCTCAGCATGGATTCCTGACGGTTTTTGACGAGATGTTGGTGGCGCATCATCAAGCTGCGCGCTTGTTGTTGAGTAGACATAACTGGTTTTCTCCAAATGTAGGTAATAGGTTTGCGGGCAATTGGGGAAATTGAGCTTTGCCTTAGCTCATGGTGGCGTTGCTGCGATCGTAACTGTCTTTAAGGCTGGGCTGCGGCTTGCCTTGAATGTGGCCCCAGTATTGGGTATCTTCCATCCCAACTTCGGTAGCGCTGCGGTTGAGCATGGATTGCTGCCGGTTCTTCACCATGTGGTGGTGGCGCATCATCAGAGAGCGGGCTTGATTTTCGGTAGACATATCCGGTTCCTCCGTTTTCCTTGATTAATGTTGGGCTGCTTTTTTGTTCCTATTTATGACTATATCAGATATTTCTGTATCTAAAGCTACAAAAATATAACTGTAATAAAACTTTACACTTGGGTGAGAAGGGCGATCGCACTTCTCGCCGGTGAAACACGAGTAAAGGGATTTCGACTTTTCGATGCTAGGGGAGCGATCGCACCATTTTTTTGATAGCAAAAATGTGGAAGGACACAATATGATATTTTGTGTGGTTGTGGAAATAGTAGTTAACTAAAATAAGTTACTCTAGCTCGCGAATCTATCGTATTTCCTCAAGAAGTTGAGGCTAGTATTAATACCATGCGTGACAAATTGTTGCTACATTAAGCGTATATATAGCCTTTCAAGCTCTCATATGAGGTACTATCTGGCATAGGGCATAGGGCAAACAGGGCATAGGGCATAGGGCATAGGGCATAGGGCATAAGCCAAACAGGCCAAACAGGGCTATCCTCACTTTTTTGAGAACCGCTATAAATTATCAGTCATAATCATAAATTGCCGTCTCCGGCAGTGCCGTTTCCCTACAGGTAAAAACCTCTAATTTATTTTTGGTAGCAATGTTTTTTTAACTTGGTATATTTTGTATGGTTTATTTAATTGATGTTGAATTCTACAAATATCTTAAATCAGACAAAATTTTTACAATAAAAAATGATTGAAAGCCTCTCCCTTCCTTGTATTGGAAAATTTAAAAAGACTATTCATTACTCCAATCCTCTTTATTCCAGATAGAAGTCGCCCTCCTTGCGTCAACTGAGGGCGGGCACGGGGGCACCGCCCCTACCAACTGTCAACTGAGGGCGGGCACGGGGGCACCGCCCCTACCAACTACCAACTGTCAACTGTCAACTGTCTCAAAAATCGCTCCTCGTTGCTGTAAATTTAGCTTCACATCCTCCGCCAGTCCCGAGTTATTCCCAAACCTGGCTGACTCGACATTAGCACCGCTGAAATTAGCATTTGTTAAGTTCACTTCGAGCAGATTTGCGCCGCTCAAATCTGCGCCGCTGAGGTTTGCTAAAGCCAGACTGGCGCGGTACAAATCTGCGCCGCTCAAATCGGCATTTCCTAAAAAAGCGCCGCTCAAATCTGCACCACCGAATTTGGAATTTTGCAGGTTGGCGTCGCTGAAATCCGCATCGTTTAAGTTTGCACCGCGGAAGTTGGCTCCCGGGAGATTGGCGCTGCTAAAATCCACTGCACTTAAACTCGTCCCGCGCAAGCTACCGCCCGCGAAATCCTCTGCTGGATTGAGGTTTGCGATTTTTGCCAGTTCGGCAAAATCGTCGGTTTCAGCGGAAATAATGCGATCGACCATTTCCTGCAATTGAGCTTCGGCTTCCGCGACAATTTCCACCTCTGGCGCTTCCACCGCAGGCAAATTGTAAGATAAAAGCGCCCAACTCAGAGCCGGTTGCAGTTTATTTGCTTGCAAATATACAGTCAAGATTCTTTCTAAAACCGAATGTTGATTGGGTGTGATATCGTGCGGCCACAAACCCTCCGCATCTGTGAGATAGATATCTTCTTTCGCAACTTCAAAAACCGCTGCAATTCGCAGTGGTTTCGCTTCAAATCCTCCTATTTTAGCACTTTTGAGCAAACCTTTTAATACTGGCTTGCCTCGTTTTAAGGAAAAAATCCAAGCAGGCTTTGTATCGTCGCCCACTGTAGAAACGTGACACAACGTGCCGTCTGTATCGTCCAAATTTTCCGCATTTTCATGCTGACTTTCGTTCAACAAAACTTCTGTGCTGCTTTCGATTGATGACAGCGCGAAATCGCCGACTAACTGACGCGATGCTACGGGGATTTCGCAGTTTTCCAGACTTAGCTTGAGCGTCCCGCCTTGCAGGCCAAATTTTACCCTACCGCCCAGCAGCGGCTCCCAGTGCTCGTTAAAATTGAGGCTCAAGTGAATGTCGAGCTGCTGGGTTTGGGCTGCAACCGACGGCACTGGAATTGCTTCTAGTTGCATCCACAAGCAATCTGGGTATTTGTTATGAGACTCTAGCGATCGCATATCGGTAGAAGTGCTGGCTCTGCCAGACTGTGATGGAGATTTTGATGAGTTCTTGATTTATACTTTATCATAATCCGGTTTTTTATATAGCAGTTCGATCTCTCATAGGAGATATTGACCGATCGATCCCTCAATCCCCCAATCTAAAATCTAAAATCTAAAATCTAAAATCTAAAATCTAAACCTAGACCTCACCTTTTTGAGACTCGTCTATACCTGGGGGGTGCGCGTCCTAGCTGAGCTTGTTAATTGGTAGTATTTCACTTTTTACCCAATTCCGAAATGCTTTAACTACTTCTAAGTAATCCATTGTTTCTGCTTGTTGTAAAAAATTGACAATTTCTAAAATATTTACGGCGGGAAAGGCTAAACTACGCGCGGCGGAGCTATCCCGCAGGGACTCGCTCGAAACGTAGGCTCTATTTTCTAATCTGTTGATAATCAGCCGTTCCCCATTATAAATCCAAACTTCCGGCACGCCGACATCGGCATAAACTTGCAAGCTATTTTGCGAACAACTCGCGATATCAATTTCCACTACTAAGTCCGGCGGATTTTGACTCGTGTTGATATTTTTTGGGTTTTGAATTGCACAGAAATTCTGGATGTAAAAACATTCGTTGGGTTTGGTAATGCTGAGTTCTGCACGCTGAAAATTTGTGGAACCGACCGCTGCAATATTAACTCCGAATTCTTCAGCTAGGGTCTCGACAAATCTACTGATTATTGTTTTGTAAAATTGGTGTTCTGGCGAAGGTTCCAGAATTTCGAGATGGCCACCATTGTATGTCAGCCGCAGTGAGGGGTTACTGAATTCGGCGAGCAAGGTTTCGTAGGTTTGCTCGCTGATACCCGATAGCTGGATGTTTTGGTCTGGCGAGGAGAAATTTTCAGCGGTCATGGCGGTATTTTGCTGAGGAGTTCGTAGGCGCAAGCCGGGGCGTAGCCATCGCGTTTTTGGATTGTACCATGAATCCTGGGCGATCGCACTCCTCATATTCACGCACCCACCTGCGGCGGAAATACCGCAGATAAATCGAGAGACAACTCTGGAAAACCCGGAATTACCACAACCTCATTCGGTAAAACCACTCGTTTGAGTCGATAATCGAAACCACCTGTTTGTTTCTGATAAGGTTCGCTGTACATTTCCAATTGAATATCTACTAAATTAAATATCCAATAATCAGAAATCCCCGATTCAGCATAGAGAGATAACTTTGTTCTCCGATCGTACTTCAAAGTAGAATCAGAAACCTCAATTACCAACAAAATATCAGCAGCTAGAGGGTGAGAAGATACATAATCATCAGAGCGATTGCGGGCAATCACTACATCAGGTTCTGGTTCGGTATCATCAGACAAGATAATCGGTTCCTGACCGCGCACAATCGCTATTTCTTCTAGCAGCGAATACAATTTTCCAAACACCCGCGAGTTACAAACCGAGTGAAGTCTACCTTTGGCAGCCATTTTGATAATTTCTCCGCGAATCAATTCAAATCGAGCATCGGACTCAAAAAAGCCCAGTTCTGCCAAACGGTCATATTCGGCGATCGAGAATCGTTTTGCAGTAGCGAAAGTCATAGCTTTTATTCTCCTCTACAATTGCCAATATTGCCATTTTACTCAAAAATCCCGCCCCGCGCCCTCAACTCAACTTTTACCCCTTCCGAAATCCCCAAACAACCAGTAAGATTCGCATTTTTCACCACCGCATTTTTTAAATCGGCGCGGCTCAAATCAGCACCATTTAAATTAGCACCGCTCAAATCAACACCGCTCAAATCAGCATTCTTGAAATCAGTATTTGTTAAATTTGCATTGACTAGAATTGCATTTGGCAAATAAGCACTGCTCAAATTGGCGCCACTTAAATTTGCCCCGGTTAAATTTGCCCTCGGCAGCTTTGTTCGCAAATCTGCACCGCTCAAATTGGCGCTGCTGAGTTCAGCATCCCGCAAATTAGCATTGCACAAAGTAGCATCGATTAAATTAGAAAAACTCAGCAAAGCTCCGCTAAGATCCGCTAAGGTTAAATCGGCACTTTGGAGGTTAGTTTTACGCAAATCTGCGCCATTAAAATCAGCATAATTCAAGTCAAAACCGCTTAAATCGGCTCCGGCAAAATCTTCGACGGGATTCAAGCCAACTGTTTCTGCAAGTTGGACAAAATCCTGATGTTTATCAGTTAAAAACAATTCTCGCACGATCGCCAATTGCTGCTGCCGGTACTCGTCGGCTTTCTCATAATCGGCTAAATACTTGTAAGCAAGTTTCAAACTCTTGAGAGCGCTGCGCTCGATGCGATCGTCCAAGTGGGCGCGCGCGATCGACAACTGCTGCTGATAACACTCGATCGCACTGGGTAAATTGCCATCTGCATCGCAAGCAAAAGCCAAATTGCCCAAAGCCTCCAATTCAGAGCGAGTGTCGCCCGTCTCCCGCGCGATCGCCAAACGCTGCTGCTGGTAATCCATAGCACCAGAAAAATCTGAGCGGGCACAGCAAGCATTGCCCAGATTTCCCAAAGCATTCGCCTCGCCCCGGCGATCGCCAATTTCCCGCGCTAACAGCAAATGCTGCTGGTAACAGTCGATCGCGCGATCGTAATTTCCCAGCCCTTCGTAAGCCACGCCCATATTACCCAGCGCCGCACCCGATCGGCGTTTATCGTCAACTTCTTGATACAGCCTCAGCGCTTGCTGCCAAGAATCCAGCGCCGCCTCAAATTGATGCGCCTGATATTGCAAAATCCCTTGCTTGATTAGATCGCTAGCTTGTTCGCTCATACTGTCAAAATTATTTGATAACTGAAGTTGATATTAATCGACTTAAAGCCGTAATTGGTAGTTGGTAATCGCTAATTGGTAATCGGTAATCGAATTCTGCCAATTCTGCCTTTTTCCCCCGCTGTTATATCCGTATTTACACGGTAATGCCTGAAAACAAAAGATAAAAAAAAGACCTATAACTACTGAGGTAACTCTCCTTGCCATCAGGGTGCACCTGCACAACACAAGATAGCAGGAATGTATTGATGGGTAACACGACTCTGGTTAAATTTTGAGGAAAAACTATAGCTGGTGCAGCGGTTTCAACCTTCAGCCCGCCCGGTTGCCTGCTTCTTGTTGTCTATTCCTTCGTGTCCCTAGGCTCTTGGCGGTTCCACGATCCGGCATTCTGGAGGCGAAAAACCACTGATCCGTATTGATGCGTCCGTGCACGCAAAAAAAAGACAAAAAAAAGAGAGAGTTACTTCAATAACTCTCTCTGCCATCAGGGTGCATCTACATAACACAATATAACATGAACGTTATGAGGGGCGAAACCCCCAATCATGAAGATACTGTAAAGAAATGTATATTTAATTATAAAGATATCGTGCAGCAAAAAGGGCGGACTCAGCATAAACCGATCGCCCGCCCCTCAATCCGCTACACGACACCCTTAATCAGTGCTCAGCCTGGGGTGTTAAGCTTGGCTGCCAGCAATTCATTGGTCAATTTCGGATCGGCGCGGCCGCCCGTTTCCTTCATCACCTTACCGACAAAGAAACCCAGCAGTTTTGTTTTGCCAGCGCGATACTGTTCGAGCTCCTTGGGATTAGCGGCGATCGCGGCATCGATCGCCCGATCGATCGCCCCTGTATCCGAAATTTGAATCAAACCCTTGCTTTCTACCAACTTCTGAGGCGAACCGCCGCTTGCGAGTAACTCCGGCAAAATATCTTTAGCGATTTTGCCGCTGATGGTGCCAGCATCAATTAGCGCCAGCAGTTCGGCTAAATCCTGCGGTTGGAAAGGAATTTCTGCGATCGCCAGTTTCTGATTTTTCAGGTAAGCAGTGATATCGCCCATCACCCAATTGGCAGCTTGTTTAGTCGCAGCACCGGCGGCGATCGACTTTTCAAAATACTCAGCAACCGCTTTGTCGTCAGTCAGCACCCGCGCGTCGTAGGGAGAAAGAGCGAGATCAGATTCATAGCGATGGCGCTTGGAGGCCGGCAATTCCGGGAGTTGAGCTTTCCAATCGTGCAATTGCTCGGTGGAAACCTCGATCGGAGGCAAATCCGGTTCCGGGAAATACCGATAATCGCTGGCACCTTCCTTGAGTCGCATACTGAAAGTACACTGCTTGTTTTCATCCCAAAGCCGCGTTTCTTGGAGGATAGTTTCGCCATTTTCGATCGCTTCAATTTGTCGCTCGATCTCGTAGTCGATCGCCCGTTCGATCGCATTAAAAGAGTTCATATTTTTAATTTCCACCTTAGTGCCGAACTCTTTTCGACCAACGGGGCGCACCGAAATATTCACGTCGCACCGCAGGGAACCTTCCTGCATATTCCCGTCGCCAACACCGATATAGCGGACGATCCGGCGTATTTCTTGACCGTATTCGGCTGCTTCGGCGCCCGAGCGCAAATCCGGTTCCGAAACAATTTCGATTAAAGGCACGCCGGCGCGGTTGTAGTCCACCATTGAATAAGTAGATCCGCTGAGGCGATCGCTGCCGCCATGAACTAATTTCCCGGCATCTTCCTCCATGTGCAAGCGAGTGATCCCGATTTTTTTTCTAGTAGAATTGCCCGTTTTGTCCACCAGTTCAATTTCCAGCCAACCGTTAGTAGCGATCGGCAAATCGAACTGAGAAATTTGATAATTTTTCGGCAAATCCGGATAGAAATATTGCTTGCGGTCAAACTTGCTGTAAGGTGCGATTTCGCAGTTGAGAGCCAGCCCTGCTTTCACTGCATACTCCAGCACTTTTTGATTTAATACTGGCAACACTCCAGGCATTCCCATACAAATTGGGTCAATGTTTGTATTTGGGGCATTGCCAAATTCTGTAGAAGAACTGGAGAAAATTTTAGTATTCGTACTCAATTGACAGTGTGTTTCGAGACCGATAATGGCTTCGTACTGAGTTTTAACTGGTGCAGCAGCAGTCATAAAAAGAAATACGGTAAGTGGGAAACTCGGCGACTTTAGTCCTTCCTAGGGAAACGACCCGGGGGACTTTAGTCCCCGTAAACCCCCTTGCGGGGTTGGAGGGGTGTGGTTGCCCCTCCAATGGAGATATTGTGGTCTCCTTTCTCCCTTGCGGGGTAATGTTGGCCTCGACCTGGTTATAAAGGCTTGTTAGACCTGCAACACTGTTTCAGTGACTTTAAAACTGTTTAATTGCAGATGACAGAGCGAAAAACTGGCGTCGCATTTTCCGGTGTCGTGACCTAAATAACGGCTCCTCGCGATCGAGGGGTCTGGTCAGTACAGCTTGCTCGATTTCTCTTACAAGCTCAGTCCCTAAAGGGCTGAGTTACTGACAAGCGACCTATAAAGACTGAATAACTTTATATTTTATCTTAGCTGTTTATTGAGCAAACCGACTTGAGATTATTGGGCGGGGCAAGCAGGGTTTCACTGGTGTCAACAACCAGCTTGAACTCCTTTGCATATCTGGCGAAAAATCCAAGTATCGGTACCGGTCATCCGTGGCGATCGTTCTTGGAAGAGTATTGTGAAAGTCCCCCACAGCTCGATCGGGCGGATGCGAGCCAGAGCGAGGCTTCCGAAGTCAGGTTAAATTCTGGCGCTAGATTTAAGCTTAATTCGATCCCCATCAAACGGTTTTCACTGCACGCAGGCAGAACTCGCAAACAAGATCGGCTCCTGTGGCCGCTAGTGACAAATAATTCACACCATGAATTGCCAGACGGCGCCGCCCTCGTGCTGCTGGGAGCAGTGCACCAATGCCCTGCTACAGATCGGCCGCCGCCGCAGGGCGAACGCATCGGTATTATTTCGATCGCCCGAAACCACGATCGCGTGCAAAAATATACTAAGCACCCCACGGCACCCGTACTTGAGTGAGGAGAGTTTTCGGGCGATCGCCCGAAAGCCGATCGGGACGCTCAACCGATCGTGCGTGCCGCCTAAAATCACGCCGGGGCAGCCCACAATTGAAAAATTTAAAATGTATAATTTAACCATAAATTTATTTTTTTAAATTTTTCAATTAAATTGATTTTTATCAAAAAAACACTTGCCTAAATCTCAAAAATATGCCAGAAATTCCTGTAGAAAGTGCCCCACTGTTTGCCAACAGTATCACTGACCTAGATCAGGCAGAATCAGCCCTCGAACTTGCTTGGAACGAACTGGAAAAACAAACAGCAGAAACCATTGCTCAGATAGTCAAAGCAGGGGCAGCAAACGGACAGGAAATCAGCCAGCATTTTGCCGGGGTCAAGGAACTGCGCCAGCAACTGCAAACCAAAATCAAACAAGCCCAGGAGCGGCGGGAATTTCACTTAAAAAACTCGCCAATGGCAGTTATAGAGTGGGACAGCGAATTTCGGGTAGTCCGGTGGTCGCCCGTGGCAGAACAAATATTTGGCTGGAGTGCAGCAGAAGTAATCGGCAAATATTGGCACGAATGGTCAATAGTTTATGAATTCGACTTCGAGCAAGTGTGCGCCGCCACAAATCAACTCTTGCAGAACCAAGAACCCCGCAACGTTTGTCGCAACCGCAACTATACCAAAGATGGCTCGGTAATTTACTGCGAGTGGTACAATTCTGCACTGATCGATGCAGAAGGAAAATTAGTTTCAATTCTGTCTTTTGCCAGAGATATAACCGAACACCACCGCACTCAAGAAGAACTGCACCTGCGCGAACAAGCCTTCAGCGCGATCGCCGAAAATGCCACCGATATCATAGCGCGGTTCGATCGAGAACTGCGCCACCTGTACGTCAACAAAGAAGTCCAACAAGCCACCGGAAAACCCCCGTCAGAATTTATCGGCAAAAGCAACAGAGAATTAGGAATGCCCCCCCACTTTTGCCACCTGTGGGACGAAGCTTTGCTCAAAGTTTTCCGCACAGGAAAACCCGAAACCATCGAATTTGACTTTCCCACTCCCCACGGGAAAAAATACTATCAAAGTCGAGTAATTCCCGAATTTGCTGAGGACAATTCAGTAGAAACTGTTTTAGGCATCACCCGCGACATCACAGAAATCAAACAAGTCGAAGCTCAGTTGCGCCAAAGCGAAGCTAGATTTAGGCGCGTAGTAGATTCTAATATCATCGGCATATTTTTTTGGAATATTAACGGTCAGATTACCGACGCAAATCAGGCTTTTTTAAACCTAGTAGGATACACGCGAGACGATTTGTCCTCCCAAAAAATTAGCTGGCAAGCAATGACACCGGCAGAGTACCGCCATCTAGACGAACAAAAAATCTCCGAGCTCGTGTCTGCAAACGTGATTGTCCCCTTTGAAAAAGAATACATCCGCTCGGACGGCTGTCGCGTTCCCGTGCTGATAGGCGCTGCATTTTTAGAAGGAACGCAGGAATTTGGGGTAAGTTTTGTGCTAGACTTGACACACCGCAAACAAGCCGAATCGGAACTGCAAAAACATCAAGAACTTTTAGAAAGCATCATTAAAACCATCCCCAATTTTCTGTACATTTACGACACAGAAGCACAGCAAAATATCTATGCAAATGCAGCAGTCACAGCCATGCTCGGCTACAGTCCTGAAGAATTGCAAGAGTTGGGTTCAGAAGCTATCTCTACCTTGGTTCACCCCGAGGATGGGGCTGCCTTAATTGCAGGTATGCAGCGGCTGGAAAACAGCACCAACCCCCACGAAATCCAGGAAATCGACTACAGGATCAAACACAAAAACGGGGAATGGCGCTGGGTTCACGATCGCTCGACAATCTTTAAAATAACCCCAGAGGGACAAATAAAACAGATCATCGGTTCCGTACTCGACATCAGCGATGCCGTGGCAGCAGCTACGCAACGCAAACAAGCCGAATCAGCCTTAAAACAGCAAAAAGAAGTGCTGCAAACAATCTTTGATAACGTGCCAGTCATGCTGGCATTCTTGGGTAATAGCGGTGAAATAGAGTGGGTAAATCGCTACTGGGAAAAAGTGCTGGGCTGGAGTTTTGCAGATATCAAAAACCACGATATCTTTACCGAATGTTATCCGCAGCCAGAATACCGCCAATACGTTATCGCTCAAATTAAAGCAGCAACTGAGAACTGGGAAGACTTCAAAACAACAGTTAGAGATGGTCGAATTCTGGACACTACTTGGGCAAACATTCGTCTCTCAGACGGCAGATGTATCGGCATCGGTCAAGATATTAGCGATCGCAAGCGAGCCGAGGCAGAACTCAAACAGCTCAACGAAACTTTAGAAGCTCAAGTCGCCCAGCGTACTGCCGAACTAGAGACTTTTTTTGATGCTTTGCCCGATCGCATTTTTGTGGTAGAACGCGAAAATATGCGTCAGGCTTTTGTCAATAAACCTTTGGCAAAAATGGCTGGTTTCAACAGCACCAAAGAAATGCAGGGCAAAACGGTGTTTGAATGTTTTTCCACTGAACTAGCCACAAAATTTGTGCAGGAAAACTTGCGGGTATTTGAATCAGGCGAAACTCTACATTTGCAGGAAAAATATGTTTTGTCCGAGCGCAAAACTACTTATTTTGATACTTATAAAGTTCCCCTGAGAAATCTCGATGGCGAAGTTTATGCTTTAATTGGCACTTCTCGCGATATCACCGAGTTGGTTGAGACAAAACAAGCTTTGTCGCAACGCACGGAGCAATTAGAGGCTGCCAATCAAGAATTAGAATCTTTTTGCTATTCTGTTTCCCATGACCTCCGCGCTCCTTTGCGCCATATTTCAGGTTTTGTGAATGCGCTGAAACAGCGGTTAGAATCCACTGATGCTGTCAGCGATCCTAAAATTGTTCATTATATGGAAGTGATTGATGACAGCAGCCAAAAAATGAGTTTGTTGATTGACGGTTTGCTCGCTCTTTCGCGGGTGAGCCGCACCGAGTTGATGCAAATTCCGATCGATCTCACCCGTTTGGTGCAAACTGCGATTAAATTGACTAAACCCCGAACTGCCACAGATCACCCCCAAACTTCCCACAGCCAAGTTGAATTTGCTGTCGGAAATTTACCGGCGGTGACGGGAGATCCAACTTTGCTACAACAGGTGTTCAGCAACTTGATTAGCAACGCCGTCAAGTTCAGCCGCGATCGCGCTCCCGCTACAATAGTTATTGATTCTTTACCCGATGGAACGATTTTTGTCAAGGATAACGGCGTCGGTTTTCCTTCTGAATATGCCGATCGACTTTTTGGAGCTTTTGTGCGGCTGCACTCCCAGAGAGAATTTGAAGGTACGGGCATCGGTTTGGCGATCGTCGGGCGGATTATTCACCGCCACGGCGGGACGATTTGGGCAGAAAGCCTACCTACTCAAGGAGCGACATTTTACTTTAAACTAGGCAAATAATCTCAAACCGCAATCTAAATTCGTAAGTTACCAGTATAATAGTTCTAAATTCAGAATTTAAAACTATTATACAGTTAAATAAGTCACAGTCGGTTTCGGCAGCCATCGGTGGCGGTTGTGAAAATTGTTAAATTTGATAAATAATCTCAGTTAAAAAAAATAAAAACTCAGAATCCGGATCGAAAAACTTAATCAAAAAGAATGAAATTTAGCAACACGAACGACCAATCAAAAAATCAAGAATTCCGTATGCTAGATCGCGAACAGACAAACTATTTAATGAAAATGACAGCGGAATCAACATTAAAACTGTTGATTGTCGAAGACATGGCAGAAGATATGGAATTAATAGTGCTCGCCTTAGAAGCGGGAGGAGTAAATTTTAAGTGCGATACTGCCGAAACAGCAACAGAATGCAGACAAATGTTGGAAAATTGCGAGTACGATGCTGTGCTGTCAGATTACCGCCTCCCAGCCTTCAACGGTTTAGAAGTGTTGAGATTGATGCAGGAATTAGGGCAAGACATACCATTTATTTTAGTAACGGGAAGTTTGGGAGAAGAAGCGGCAGTAGAGTGCATCAAAGCGGGAATGACCGATTACGTATTAAAAGGGCGGCTGTTTAGGTTGCCAACAGTATTAGAACGATCGCTCCAAGAATACAAAATGCGCCGCCAGCAACAATTCGCGATCGCCCAAATTCAGCGGCAAGCGACTCGTGAGGCGATCGTCAACCGCATCGTGCAAGCCATGCGCGAAACCCTGGTACTCGACGAAGTGCTGCAAACCACCGCCGATCAACTGCACGAAGCTCTTGAAATCAGCGGCTGCACGATCTTGCAACCAAATGCTTTCGGCAATATCATAGTTCGCTACATCAGCAAAGCCGCAGACAGACAAGGACTCATCGGGCTAAATTGCGAATTTGCCCAACACTACCGCACCTCCCTGGCTGCTGGAGAAACCGTCGCGATCGAAGAATTATCAAGCTTGTGTCCGTCCCTGCAAGCATCAGCAGAGTTGGTGGGGTTTCGCGCCGTCGCGATCGCGCCCCTGCTCTACCAGCATTCATTTTTGGGAGGAATTGGCCTCTACCAGTGCGATCGCCCGCGGTTTTGGAGCGCCGAAGAACTATCCCTGATCGAAGCCATAGCCGATCAGTGCGCGATCGCGATCCACCAAGCCGAACTCTACCAACAAGCGCAAACCGAACTCGCAGAACGCAAGCGCGCTGAAGCAGAAGTCCGCGGCATCCAGCAGCAGCTAACCACAATGGCAGCAAACATTCCCGGCTCAGTATACCGTGCCGTGCTGCATCCAAACGGCACCACCTCCATGCCCTACGTCAGTCCGGGCGTGCGCGAAGTTACTGGGATCGGCCCAGAAGAAGCGATGGCGTGCCCCCAACTGTTGACCGAAATCATCCATCCAAACGACAAAAGCTCCTATGACAGCAGCGTAGCAGCATCGAGTGCCAGTCTGTTGCCCTGCGATCGCCAGTACCGGATCGTGTTGAAGTCCGGCGAAGTCAAGTGGGTGCAAGACAGCGCCAGATTTTCCAAAAACGAAAACGGCGACATCATCATCGACGGAGTAGCTCTCGACATCAGCGATCGCAAACAGGCAGAATCAGCCCTCAGACAAAGCGAACAGCGATTTCGCTCGCTGATTGAAAACGCCACAGACATCACGATCATTCTCGACGCCGAAGGCATCTTTCGCTACATCAGCCCTTCCGTCAAGCGCATTTTAGGCTACTCGTCCCACCAGGCGATCGGGCGCAGCGCCCTAAGCACAGTTCACCCCGACGACTGCGCTGCGATCGCCCAAACCCTCCACAAAGCCATAGAAAACCCCAAAAGAAGCCAGTCCCCACTGGAGTACAGAGTGCGCCACCGCAACGGTTCTTGGTGTTATGTAGAAGCTGTAGCAACCAATTTGCTGCACGATCCGGCAGTCAAGGGCATCGTGATCAACTGCCACGACATCACGCAGCGCAAAAAAGCCGAGGAACAACTGCTGCACGACGCTTTTCACGACTCCCTCACCGGATTGCCCAACCGAGCCCTATTTACCGATCGGCTCGAACACGCTCTGAGGCTGGCAAAACGGCGCAAAGACTACTTGTTTGCGGTGCTGTTTCTCGATTTAGATCGATTTAAAGTAGTCAACGATTCCCTCGGCCATGCGATCGGCGATCAACTGCTAGTTGCGATCGCGCGGCGTCTGGAAGCTTGTCTCAGAGTCGGAGATACAGTAGCGCGCATCGGAGGAGACGAGTTTGTGCTGTTGCTAGAAGACATCGACGGCGTAAATGAAGCTACGGGCATAGTCAACCGCCTGCAAAAGACAATCACTTCCCCCATCCTGCTAGATGGACACGAAGTATTTATCACCGCCAGCATCGGCATTGCTTTAAGTTCTGGCGAATACGAAGAACCGACAAACCTGCTGCGCGACGCCGACACCGCCATGTACCGCGCCAAAGAACTCGGCCGAGCCCGACACGAAGTTTTCAACAGTTCCATGCACGCCCATGCTTTGAAGCTGTTGCAGCTAGAAAACGACCTGCGGCGGGCGATCGAATCTATTAAAGACCCCGCCAGAGAAGAAGACTCTCTGCCATCGGCAAAATCTCCCCAATCAGGGCGATCGAGCTTACCTCCCTTATCGGCCGACCCCCAGTTTATCATTCACTACCAGCCGATCGTGTCGATCGCCAACAACGCAATTATCGGTTTTGAAGCCCTAGTGCGCTGGCAGCATCCAGAACGCGGCTTAGTTTCCCCCAACGAATTTATTCCCATCGCCGAAGAAACCGGATTGATCGTACCGCTAGGCCGCTGGGTACTGCGTACCGCTTGCCACCAAATCCGTCATTGGCAGCAGTTAGTTCACAACAACCCGCCCTTAAGCGTCAGCGTCAACCTTTCCGTCAAACAGTTTTCTCAGCCAGATTTAATCGAATATATCGATCGAGTTCTCGAAGAAACTCACCTCGATGGCAGCAGTTTAAAACTAGAAATTACCGAAAGCGTACTCATCGAAAATTCCGATTCAGTAACCGCAATGCTAGTGCAGCTTAGAGCCCGAAACATACACCTTTGCATCGACGACTTCGGCACCGGCTATTCATCGCTCTCCTACCTGCACCGCTTTCCCACCAATACCTTAAAAATAGACCGCTCTTTTGTCAGCAGGATGGGAGGCGAATTCGACCTCGGCAAAGGAGGCATCGATCCGACAGAAATTGTGCGATCGATCGTTACTTTATCCCACAATTTAGGCATGGATGTAGTAGCAGAAGGAGTCGAAGAAGCCTCACAACTATCGATACTTAAAGGATTAAAATGCGAGTACGCCCAAGGATTCTTTTTCTCAAAGCCAGTAGACTCTCAAACAGCAGCAGTCCTGATCCGAGAGCAAGCAGAAAATCAGAATTTGCTGGCATTTAGTCTGTTAGAGAAAACCAATTAAAAAAAACACAGCACTTTGCGTGTGCCGTTTCAGCATAAAATCTTAAAATATTTTAAAGCTGTCCCTAACTGCCGTCATCCAAATCATTGTCAGTAACTCAGCCCTTTAGGGACTGAGCTTGTAAGAGAAATCGAGCAAGCTGTATTGACCAGACCCCTCGATCGCGAGGAGCCGTTATTTAGGTCACGACACCGGAAAATGCGACGCCAGTTTTTCGCTCTGTCATCTGCAATTAAACAGTTTTAAAGTCACTGAAACAGTGTTGCAGGTCTAACAAGCCTTTATAACCAGGTCGAGGCTAACATTACCCCGCAAGGGAGAAAGGAGACCATAATATCTCCATTGGAGGGGCAACCATACCCCTCCAACCCCGCAAGGGGGTTCACGGGGACTAAAGTCCCCCGGGTCGTTTCCCTCTCGGGACTAAAGTCGCCGAGTTTCCCACTTACCGTATTTCTTTTTATGACTATTGGCTACCTCGCCCTCGTTCTCCACGCCCACTTGCCTTTTGTCCGCCACCCCGAAAGCGACTACGTTCTAGAAGAAGAATGGCTGTTTGAGGCGATCGCCGAAACCTACATTCCCCTGCTGCAAGTCTTTGAAGGGCTAAAACGCGACGGCATCGACTTTAAAATTACCATGAGCATGACACCGCCCTTGGTAGCCATGTTGCGCGATCCCTTACTACAAGACCGTTTCGACGATCATTTAGCCAAACTAGAAGAACTAGCCGATCTCGAAATCGAACACAACAGCGGCAACGGTCACCTCCGATATTTAGCCGAACATTACGCCGCGCACTTCTCCCAAGTGCGGAATTATTGGGAAAAGTTCGATCGAGATTTAGTCAAAGCCTTCAAACAATTCCAAGACACAAACAACCTCGAAATCATCACCTGCGGCGCCACCCACGGCTACCTACCGCTGATGAAAATGTACCCCGAAGCAGTTTGGGCGCAAATACAAGTAGCCTGCGAAAGCTACGAACAAAACTTCGGCCGCCGACCAAAAGGCATTTGGCTGCCCGAATGCGCCTACTACGAGGGCTTAGAGAGGATGTTAGCCGACGCTGGCCTCCGGTATTTTCTCACAGACGGACACGGCATCCTCTACGCCCGCCCGCGTCCCCGCTACGGTAGCTACGCCCCAATTTTCACCGAATGCGGAGTCGCAGCATTTGGTCGAGATCACGAATCATCGCAGCAAGTTTGGTCATCCGAAGTCGGCTATCCCGGCGCCGCCGAATACCGGGAATTCTACAAAGATTTGGGTTGGGAAGCCGAATATGACTACATCAAACCCTACATCATGCCCAACGGCCAGCGCAAAAACACCGGGATTAAATATCACAAAATCACCGGTCGCGGATTGGGTTTAGGCGACAAACAGTTATACGATCCTTACTGGGCGCGGGAAAAAGCAGCCGAACACGCCAGCAACTTCGCCTTCAACCGGGAACGGCAAGTCGAACACCTCAACGGCATCATGCAGCGTCCCCCAATTATTGTATCGCCTTACGACGCCGAACTTTTCGGTCACTGGTGGTACGAAGGGCCTTGGTTCTTAGATTACTTATTCCGCAAGAGTTGGTACGACCAAAATACCTACGAAATGACGCACCTAGCCGATTATTTGCGGGGAAATCCGACTCAGCAAGTGTGCCGTCCTTCCCAGTCTAGCTGGGGTTTCCGCGGTTTCCACGAATATTGGCTGAACGATACCAACGCTTGGATTTATCCGCACTTACATAAAGCAGCGGAACGAATGATTGAGTTGGGAAACATGGAAGCAGAGGATGAGTTGCAGTTGCGGGCGTTGAATCAAGCAGCGCGGGAAGTGCTGTTAGCTCAATCGTCTGACTGGGCGTTTATCATGCGTACAGGGACGATGGTACCCTATGCGGTGCGGCGGACGCGATCGCACTTAATGCGCTTTCACAAGCTGTACGATGAAGTGAAAGAAGGCAAAGTGGATTCCGGCTGGTTGGAGAAGGTTCAGGAGATAGACAACATCTTCCCCGAGATTAATTATCGCGTTTATCGATCGCTCTAAGCCAATTTAAAGGCAATTTTCGATAGATTAAAACCCGCCAGCGCGGGTTTTTTTCATACATTTATTATTACCAACAATAGTAAATATCGTAGGGTGTGTCGCCTTCCACAATATACCGAACAAATCCAACCATATAGTAGCGATGCACCATCCCAGGAGTGATTCAACCTCCACCACTAAAAATCGTAGGGTGTGTCGCTTGCGAACAATATACCGAACAAATCCAACCATATAGTAGCGACGCACCATCCCAGCAGTGATTCAACCTCCACAACTAAATATCGTAGGGTGTGTCGCCTTCCACAATATACCGAACAAATCCAACCATATAGTAGCGACGCACCATCCCAGGAGTGATTCAACCTCCACAACTAAATATCGTAGGGTGTGTCGCCTTCCACAATATACCGAACAAATCGAAACCATATAGTAGCGACGCACCATCCCAGGAGTGATTCAACATCAACCAGTAAAAATCGTAGGGTGTGTCGCTTGCGAACAATACGCCGAACCAATCCAACCATATAGAAGCGACACACCATCCCAGGATTGATTCAACTAATATCATTTATCTCAATTATTGCTACAAAAAAGAAGTATTTGGTCTGTTTGCTCAACTATTTTTCAGGTGCGTCGCTGTGAGATTGTCAATTTTTATTGATAATTTTCGATGCGACGCACCCTACGGCTAAGGTTTTTGTCTCAATCCAAAAATCATGCAATAAGTCTCTTATTCACACACATAGAAAGGACTGAAGTCCTCACTACGAACCAAATTAAACCTTTTTTGTCCTGCTTCTTTTCCACAATAAACCCATTCCAGCCGCCAGAATTGTACCAGCCGCCGTCATCGGTTCCGGCACAGCAGCATCAGCAAAAGGTTCATACTCATAAATTGCACTAACTGTAGTATTAGCCGACACCAGACCCCCAAAACTACCTCTAGCCGGACTCCCCATAATTTTAGTCAAACCCGTTGTCATCAAAGCTGCGATAAAAGTATCACCATCACATCCACTTAACGAACTCAGAGACTGCGACGAAATATAACTTTTTGACACACTACCAGAACCCGAACCGCTAACACTTCCCGTACCACCGCTAGCAATCTTCGTTTCCGGCGGACTCGCCAAAACACTCAAAGTCAAATTCGGGTCAACCTTCAACAGCGGAATATTCACAGCAATATTTGCATTAGTCGCCGCCGTCCCCGTAAAATCTCCAGTCAAAGGAGTAATGCTCACACTATTATTAACAGTAGACTTAACAGTAACATAAGCCCTCAACAGAGTACCCAACAGCGAATTAAACTTCGGCAAAACCACATTTGTACTGCTATTTAACGGCTGCGAATCCAGATTTACAGTATAAGTTTGAGTCAGAGTAGCAGCTTCTACAGAAACACATGAACTAAAAACTGCCCAACTAAAACTTCCGCAAACAATTCCCAACTTTTGACAAACATTCATTTCAGTAAACCCCTAACTAAAATAATCAACTTGCATTTGTGGAACGGGCGTCCCGCCCGTGATTAATCTGCGGTTACAAACTCCAAACCCGCAAAACCAAATTCCCCATCAAAGACATCAAGTAACTCAAAGCAAAAACCGTATAAATTATACTCAAAGGCGCATAAGCAGCCAAAACCAATCTATCACTTAGTTCTGCCTCCATCTCCTCCCTCCGCAACAAATTAACATAAAAATCAAAGGACTTTTGACGCAGATTGTTGATTCCAGTTCCAGCAACCAACAAATAATAACCGTCAAATCGGTTGAGGGGATTCAAATTAATTGCTACAGTCAGCAAAGCCGCCACCATCAACAAATAACTAATTTGATGACAAACAGAATTAGACTCAGAAAATAACCAAACCCAAACAGCACAAGCCCAAATTGTAAATTGAATCAAAACTCCCGCCGCCACGACTAAAACCCGCTGTTTTCGCTTAACTAAACTGTATTGATCGCTAGTATCTGTATAACATCCAGGGATGAAACACATAAACAACAATCCAATCTCTTTAACAATGCCGCCGTAGTGTTTGAGCGTGAAAGCGTGACCGAGTTCGTGTAAAGATATTACCACGATTGTCAGCAAGACCAATGTGATAATGGTCTGAACTTTCCCGGCTGTCCATAACTGCTGGTGCGAGACAACAACTTCCGCTGAGGAACCAAACCACGCGGCGGCGGAAGATGCGATGAAAGCGCACAGAAAAAAGCCAAATTCCCACGTCCAAATCCAGCGCAGTTTGTCTATGTGTTTCGACAGCCAGACATCGGGATTGATTAGGGGAATTGTGAAAGATAGGAGATTGAATTTGGCTTTCGGCGGTTTTGTGCCTTCTAGCATTCCCGTTTGTGCTAAGCTTCTCAAGAGATTTTGGACATCTTCTAAATCGATGTCATATTCAACGAGAGTGTTAGTTATGGGTTGTTTGCTTAGTTGCAAGATTACCTGTTTGTCAAAGTCGTCAACTTCCATGAAAGTCATGTCTTCGGGATTGCGAAGTATCCAATGACCGTCTGGATGAGGTATCCACTGCACCGCTGATTTGAGTTCCATAGCATACTGTTACTTTGGCTGACAAAGTGCGATCGCCCTTAGCGCGTGTTTTCAAATTTCCCCTTTCCCCGTCAGATTCAGATCGCCCTAAATCCCCTGGATAGTCCGGGGACTTTGTTGTCGCCTCTTTTTGAGAGCAAAAGTGCGTTAGCGAAGCCCGCCGCTACGGGAGGCTCATCAACGAAGAGGATCGACCTAAACCATCCTGAAAACGTCAAGTTTCCAATAGATATTGCCCCTGTTTCAAAGAAGCAGGGAAATTGGAGAGTAGTTTTTGAAGAAGCTTGAGTGATATTTGCTAGGGCTTTAGACCTCATTCCAAATTTCACCTCTGCGCTCATAATATCAGAAATCAGAAAAAAAGCAAGTGCAAATTATAACTATTTTGCGAGTGTAGCGCTGACCGCCGAAAACCCGGTTTTTCATGGATATTAAAGGCTACAATCCCATATTTGGGTAAAAACTAGGTTGAGGAGTCAGCCCTAATTAAGTTGCCAGAATAACTTTACAAAAACTTTATGATTGAAAAAGGGTTTTTGCTGTAGGATAACCATGAAGAAGCAAAAAAAATCGAAAAATTAAGCATTGACAAAGTATTGGCTCGATCGCCAGCAAGACCGTTAGCAAAGCGCGGCAAATGTAAAGCGATCGCCAATACGAAAAATTTGTCAAATTTGCCTAAATTTTCAAACAAACAGAATTTTTCACAATATTACTTACAGATTTTTGTCAAGTAAGAATTTTGGTTGAATGTGGGAGACATTCGATCGAGTTCTTGCGATAAAAATTCATATTAATCAAGGTGGAAAGATTATGGGTTGGCTAAATTTTGGCGACAAAAAACGCAAACAGGCTAAAGGTTTTGGGAATTCTCAGTCGGGGAAAAAGCGGAAACCGCGCCGAACTTTTGTGTTGGAAAGAATTGTGACTCCGAGTGCGGGTGTTGGGGGATGGCTGGATGATTTCGATCCGCTGCATCAGTTATTGGGTTCTTTGTCGCTACCTGATTTACATTTACCTAATTTTTTGGCGGATAGCGGTGTTTGTCCGATCGCCCCTTCTGCACCAACTAACAATCTACCGCCGCTGATTGATTTTGACCCGCTGGGTCTGTACCATGATGGGATTGCCACTCAATCACCTTACAATCCGGGTGGTGCGTTTGAGACTTTGCCGATCGCTCTAATTCCGATCGATCCGGGTTCGCCAAATCCGAAAGATCCGAATGCAATTCGGCAATTCCTAAATTTTCCGTTGGCTTCTCAGCCGTTGGTAGGATCGATCGATACTGGCGTCAATGCGAATAGTCCCTACTTTAATTACGCGAATATCAAGCAGGGCCGCGATTATGTGGGTGGGGATAATAATCCGTTGCTGAAGGCTGGAGAAGGCAGCGAGCACGGTACTTTTATGTTGGGGATTATTGACGCAATCAACAAGACTGCGCCGAAATGGGTGGGAAGGGCGATCGACTCTGGTAAGTGGGCTGATTCTTTGGTAGATTTTGTGGATGCTGCGAAGGCTTCTGGACAGAAAAATGCGATCGCCAATCTCAGTTTGGATTTGACTCAGAAGAATGCTGACGGGAGTGTGACGACGCGCTATGAGTTGACACCGCAAGAAAGAAGTGCGATCGAATATGCGCGTCAAAATGGTGTTTTGCTGGTAGCTGCGGCGGGTAATGATGGCGGCGTGATGTCGGTTCTGGGTCAAGCTTCCCAGGAGTTTGATAATATTATTACGGTTGGTGCTGGGGATATTAACGGGCGATCGATCTATTCTAGTTTTGGTCGTGGTTTGGATATTGTGGCTGACGGCGGCACGACTGAACACCCAGCTTTATCGACTGCGGGCGACGATTTGGGTACGATGGCGGGGACTTCGGTAGCGACGGCTAAGGTTTCGGGTGCAATTTCTTTGGTTTGGGCGGCGAATCCTGCTTTGAACTATCGCCAAGTCATTGATATTTTGGAGAAAACGGCGAGGGATTTGGGGACTCCCGGATGGGATGATGAGACGGGTTTTGGTTTCTTGAATACGTTGGCTGCGGTGGATTTGGCTAAGAAAACAATGCCGGAGGTTTATAAACCTAAAGCTTTCTTCCAACCGACAACTTGGGGCGGTGATGGGATAGTGACACCCAGTGAACGGGCTGTCAATATTGTGAATGAAAACTTTACTGCTTGGGTGGTATCGTCGAATGGGATTACTCTTCGCAATAGTCCGAATACGAGCGATCGAAGTAATTTCGCTGTGAAGTATGGCGATACTTTAACTTTTGATGGTTGGACTTACGGCGAACAGCTAAGTGATTTGACGACAGGGGCCGCAGATGCTTTGTGGTATCGCTTCCGATATAACGGCGGTACTTATTGGATGCCGAGTGCTTGGACAGGTGGCTATCCTGGAAGTAAGCCACCCTTACTTCCGCCGACACAGCAACCCCCACAACAACCCCCACAGCAACCAACTGCTAATACTGTGTACCTGTCTACCAGTAGCGGACAGATATTGCAGGTTAATACGGCGACGGGTGCACAAAATCCAATCTATCAAGGTCTCGCTTTTACTGATTTGGCGGTTGCTCCAAATGGGAAGCTTTACGGCTCTACTTTCTTTGATGGTTTGTATGAGATTAATCCCTCTACGGGTGCGGAACGATATGTCGGGCCCTTGGCGGGGGGAACTCTCAATTCTCTGACGTTTTCTCCTGATGGCCGACTCTACGGGGCCGATTATATAAATGGCAATTTGTTTCAGATTTCGCCTGATAATGGTCAGATGAATTTGATTGGCAATTTGGGCGGGCCTAGCAGTGGAGATTTGGTTTTCAACGGGGCTAATGAGATTTTTGCAACGCTTGGTAGTTCTAGTAGTCCGTTGAACGATCGCCTGGTTGCTTTCAATGTGGCGACGGGTACTGTTCGCAATATAGGCGATCTGGGTTCGCGGGAAGTGTACGGTTTGACGTTGGAAAATGGGCAACTGACGGCATATACTTCCGATCGCCGGAAACTTTCAATTGACCCAAACACGGCTAGAGCAACTGTTGTCGGTACAGTCTCTACCAACGGTTTGATCTGGGGGGCGGGAACCAAGCCTGCAACTGCATCGAGTCCTACAGATGATGTGCGTCAGAAGTTCTTGTATGCTGCTAGCCAGTATTCGCAAGTGGGTGCTGCTATTACTGGTGTTCAGGATCAGGGCGGCGGTGTCTTCCGGCAGGAATTTGAACGGGCGATTATGATCTGGAATGGTCAGCAGGTGACTGTTTATGAGACAAAAGGGCGATCGGTTTCGCCAACTTCGCCCTCTCCCAATCCTCAGCCTGTTAGTGGAAAAGGGGTTACAATTCGGACTGGGCAAACAGGAGATGAATTGGTTAACTTGGTTGACACAACTGCTTCTAAAGTCAATCAGCTTGAAAAAGAGTTGGATTCTCTCAAAAAAGAACTACCTGGTCTCTATAGTCGAACAATTCAGATACCGCTGGAAATTGGGAAATACAATCAAAAAATTTCCTCAAGCGAGTCTGAGCGGGATCAAAAGAAAGCCGATATGGAAAGGTATCGGAAATCTTGGTGGGTTGGGGATAGGTGGTATGCTGACCGTATTGAGGAAGAGATCAAAAAGCTAGAAAGCACTGTTATTGATCCACTCTATCAAGCCAAGACAAAACTGGAGGTAGAACTTTCTCAAGTCCAAGCCAGGATTAACACAATTAACAATCAAAAGCCACAGGAACTTAATGCTCTTCGTCAAGAGCTAGAAATTCTGAGGAGGCGTGAGAGAAAGGAGTTTGTAAGTCCGATGAAAACTACCTACACAATTAGCCAACTATATGGCGCGTCTGGCCACAATGCTACAGGCACACACTGGGGCATTGATCTTGCTCCTCCTAGTGGAACGAATCCGCCAGCCTATGCAGTGGCAGCAGGAAAGGTCATTTGGGCAGGATGGAAAGAAGGTGGTTTTGGCAATCTGGTGATCGTCGATCATGGTGATGGATTGACTACTCTCTATATGCATTTAGATTCCGTCAATGTCGCAGTAGGTCAAGAGATTCGACGCAGCCAGCAGATTGGAAGTGTTGGCACTACAGGCAACTCCTCTGGAGTTCATTTGCACTTTCAAGTTGAACAGGGTGGCAAACATCAAAATCCAAGCAATTACGTAATACTGTAAAGATGATATCATCTAGCGGTTGATCGCACTTTTTGACATCGAAAGGTCGAGATCCCTTGACAACTTTTTCTCAGGGAAGGACGATCGCTCTTTTTGACATCGAAAGGTCGATCGCCCTTAACTCCTGTTTCTCAGGGAAGGGCGATCGCACTTTTGACATCTTGCAATAGTCGATCGCCCTTTACGACTTTTTCACGCGCCAAGGGCGATCGCTCTTTTTGGCATCGAAAGGTCGATCGCAATTTCTAATAACTATTCTTCCTCTCCTAAAATCTCTGGAATATCGCGAGCAGCATGAAGTAGCCTTACAATCTCAATACATTCATCCCTTTCTACATAAAAAATTAGATGCTTGTCAAATCCCCTGACAGCCCACTTCCGCAAACCAACCAGACGCTGATTTTCAATATTATAAAGGCTACCAATACCAGGCATTTGTGCTAATTGTGAGAAAGTTTGCCTTGCCGCATCAAAGAATTTCAATGCAGCATCAAAATTATTTCCAGCGATATAAGCAAACTGTTCATCAAGGTCAACACTAGCCCTTGGTCTAATTACAATTCGTCTGGTCATGTCTTTTGTTTGCGAACTTTTTCAACAAGTTCACTGCGTTTTTGTTCCCACCACTCATCCGTTATCTCAATAGATTCACCACTATCTAACCCTTCCAATAGTAATGTCTCAAGTTGTATTTTTGCCACTCGTTCTAATTCTTGGCGAATCAAGTGTCGGATATATTCGCTGGTGGTACTGTACCCACCTTTGGCAACCTGTTCGCTGATAAATTCCCGCATCGATTCGGGCAGCGAGATGTTGAGTGTTGTCATAGTTTGTAAACCTTTACATCTCTAACTATTCAATTATGGCAAATATTGTCATTTTTTGTCAACTGCTGTTTAAGCTAAGCTAGGTAAGGCGATCGCTCTTTTTGACATCGAAAGGTCGAGATCCCTTGACTACTTTTTACAGGCGGCGGGATCGCTCTTTTTGACATGGAAAGGTCGATCGCCTAACAGTATCAGGCATTGTTTCTCAGTGAGCAACACGATGTATAGATTCAATGTATCGCTCAATTTCCTCATCAGTCAAACTGATTCCATTCTGCCAAAGTTCATACTCACTGAGATCGATGTCCTCATTCCAAATCAGTCCAAAACCACCCGGTTCAACTCTAAAACTCCTGAAAAATGCAGGATTGCATAACGGAGCAAACATGGGATTGTCTAATAATTTAGAAATATCATATTTGCGGATTTGAAGATTAGTAAACTTAACCATCAAGGTATTATCATCAATAGCTTTAGCCGAAACAATGCGCTCAGGTTTCATAAAAAATCACAGTTATTTTAACGGTGGAAGTTTACTAAATTCTTGGCTATTCCACATATCCAGCAGTTCTTTCTGGTACAACGCAGCCCATTCTAATACCAGCTTTTGGGCCCGATTCGGTAAATCTCCTTCAATAATGTCTAAAGACTCAATGCCGATCAAAGCATTGTACTCACCGTAAACTGCGTGAAAATGAGGAGGTGGGTGATCCCCAAAGAAAATTTTGATGATAATTCCGTAAAATCGTGCAACTTCTGGCATAAAGCTTCTCTAGACGACGGTATGAGGATTATTGTAGCCGAGGTAAGAGCACAATGACATTTTAGAGCGGATTTCCAGCGATCGCACTTTTAGCATCGAAAGGTCGATCGCACAACACAATCTAGTCAAACAGCATTTTGAACAGACGGAACGCTTGACAATAGAGAATTACTGCTGAATAATTTCAACGATTTTAGCGATCGCCTCGTTCAACTTCTCAGGCTTAAGCTTACCAGCTTTATAAAGTATAATTTCTCGGTCAGCCGTAAACAAGCGATTAGGTCTAATATTGCTAATTTGGTTAAGTCCGCCCTCGCTGAAATCACTACTTTCCAGAGTGATAGCATAGCGATCGGCGATTCTCTGGCTAGTAATTTGACAAAGAATTAGATCGTCTCCTGTCAAAGTTGCTATAACCAAAGCCGGTCGGCGCTTGGCTTGTGTTAAATCTGAAAATGGGAATGGAACAACTACCACATCACCTTTTACAAATTCTGCCATGCTTCATCCTCCTCTGACTTTAACCAGTCTTTTTGCAAAGCCGATTCACTGAGCAGGCTTGATTCTAACTTATTTTTATCATATTTTACTTTTAGAAATTGCAGAAAATCCCAAACTTCTTCTAATATAAATTCTGGAATATTATCCACTTCTTTAAGGAGCAATTCTTTAGCGTTCATGTCATTTACCCATAAAGACATAGTAACTGTTCATCTATGATAGCATCTTTGAGATTAGGATCGATCGCACTTTTAGCATCTTGCAATAGTCGATCGCCCTTTACGACTTTTTCTCAGGGAAGGGCGATCGCTCTTTTTGACATCAAAAGGTCGATCGCACTTTCCGCACAATCTATTATCTAGTTGACTGCAAAAAACTTGACTCTGCTTCAGCATCCTTAATCGACTGTCTCAAGCGTACCAAACGCTTTTGCCTGTTATTATTTTCTAACTGCATCGTGATATCTTCTAATTCCAGCGTAGCAGCTTCCATCGCTAAACGACTGTGGCGCAAAGATGCCAATAATCTCTTAGCTGTTTCTGGATCGGGAATGTGGGGTTGGCTAGTCATGGCAAGTTCCACTCCGTTTTCACTTCTTGAATACTCCGTTCCATTGCCGGAATTTCCCTTTGGATGCGTTCAATAGATTGGTTTACTAAGTTTAGCATATCAGGCGGAATCGTGGGTTGAGACTCAGCTATGCGTAACTGAAAATTAGACAACCGCGAAAACCAAGGTGCAGCACGTTCAGCCACGCTTTTGAGTTCATCCAAAAATGGGATCGTGTCATTCGTTTCTCCAAATAGTTCAAACAAGGTCAATTCTGCTGTTGTTGCTGCATCAATAATATCTAGTAACTGACGTTTTAAATTCCAGATGATTTCCGCAAGTTCATTGGGAAATTTTGCCATATTTCCACGTTCCTCATAGCTGCTTAATCATTGTAAATCTAATTGTGATTCACTTTTGATTTAATTTACCGTTAACGAAGGGAAACTAGACTACCTTGATAAAAATAGGGAAACGCGATCTATCTTAATTATAGCGACGGTTTTCACTCTTAGACGGGATCTCGCACTTTTGGTATCTTGCAATAGTTGAGATCCCTTTACAACTTTTTCACTCTTAGACGGGATCTCGCTCTTTTTGCATCTTGCAATAGTCGATCGCCCTTGACAATTTTTTCACTCTTAGACGGGATCTCGCTCTTTTTGACATCTTGCAATAGTCGATCGCTCTTAACAACTTTTTCTCAGGGAAAGGCGATCGCACTTTTGGTCTCTTGCAATAGTCGATCGCCATTTACAACTTTTTCACTCTTAGACGGGCGATAGCTTTTTTGGTATCGAAAGGTCGAGATCCCTTGAGTCTTGTTTTCCAGAAAGGGCGATCGCTACCAATTAATTACAGTTAAACTTGTTACCTTAGCAAACTCTCGATCGGCCGTCACCAAATTTGCTGAATTTTGGATTGCGATTGCCGCAATAACCGCATCCGGTAGTTTCAAGCGATATTGCTGGCGAATTTCAATAATTTTATCTATCAAAACAGCATCAATCGCCGCTAAACCAAGAACCTCCACTCGTTGCAGAAACTGCTCAAAAATCTGACGATCGTCTTGAGTTAGCCCAGGAAACACTAAAAACTCAATTTGACTAATAACTGAAACTCCCAGCCACTCAGCATCTTTAAGTAATTCTCAATCGTTGAATATTTCCTTGAAGCAGAGCCACGATAGCATTTGTATCTAACACATAGCGATTACCATTCATCGCGTAGATTCCTCTGCATTATTACCGCATCTCCCCGCCAAGTTAATCGTCCCACCAAATCAGAAAAGTCATAACTGGATTTCTGCTCTACCTCAGACGAACTCGGATTCAAAACTACTAAAACTTCCCGTTCTTTTAGCAATCGTAATGCAGCCAGTATAACTTCTGAAGCGGATGAATATCTACCATTTTTGACTGTTGACTGAACAAATTGCTCTAATTCAGGAGTTAAGGATATATTCATGATGTTGAGTCACCTATTTCAGTCAACTACTATAGGCATAATAACACAAAATATCACATTTCGTCATTCAACATCTTTCGCTATCAAAAGATGGCGCTAGTGATCTTTTGGTATCGAAACGTCGATATCCATTGACAACTTTTTCACAGGCGGCGGGCGATCCTCGTTCGAGGGCTTCGCTAACGCACTTTTGACATCTTCCAATAGTTGAGATCCCTTGACGACTTTTTCTCAGGGAAGGGATCTCGCAATTTTTGATATTCAAATTTCGAGATCCCTTGACAAATTTTTCACGGGCGGTGAGCGATTCAGGAAGAGGGATAGCTTCG
Source organism: Microcoleus sp. bin38.metabat.b11b12b14.051 (assembly GCF_013299165.1). Lineage (NCBI taxonomy): Bacteria > Bacillati > Cyanobacteriota > Cyanophyceae > Oscillatoriales > Microcoleaceae > Microcoleus > Microcoleus sp. bin38.metabat.b11b12b14.051. The sequence continues at coordinate 19,062 of NZ_JAAFKD010000015.1, read as the reverse complement.
ATCGCGCGTACTTTTTCTGGTTTTGGTATCCGCTCAATAAGTTGCAGAAATTAGTAATTAGTAGGCATTTTTGAATTGATATTAAATGCAAAATATATCTGAAATTAAACGAAAAATATACGCATTTACTGGTTAATAACTTTTGCCTGACAAAATGTATTTCTCATCATAAATTAAATACAGCCCATTCCACTTTTATCAAATACAGCCGATCGATTAATCCGCGGATGACAGCGCATCCCAACCTCGGCTCGATCTGTACTTCACTTACTGGGAATGGGCTGTATGTGTAGCCAGCGATGCGCGCTGCACGTACAACCCCTTGTAGGGACACAGCACTGCTGTGTCCTCCAATTGTCTAAAATTACTGCGTACAATTAAGCAGATTTGAGATTATCCCTCATCCTCAGCTTTCACAGGAGCGCGCCCAGAAATCACAATAAATCCCACCGACTCAAGAGTCAGGTGCGGGCGGCGAATTCCCGCTAAAACCGCTTGATTTAACGCACTTTCCGTACTTATTTCCTCAGCCAAAACAGATTCTAAAAGCTGTTCCGATTTAGAAAGTCGGTTCAAACGTAATTGCAATTGATTCACCCGGTTTTCGAGTTGAATAGCAGCACTGACAGCGGAACTATTGCAGATTTCCCCAAAAGCCTGACGCCCGCGCAGCAATTCCTCAGATACTAGCCGCCCCTTTTGACAAAAATCATCCCAATCCAGCGGATCGACAAAACTGTCAATCAACGAAGTGCGATTTTTCGACAAATTGTAATCCCGATTCGGGCCGCCTTTTCCCTTGTAAGCCCGCTGCAAAATATTCATAAGTTCCGCATCTTCAACCAGAGACATCTGTTCGCTGCGAGCGTCTACATACACCGTTTCAAAAGTTGGCAGAAACAGAGCATCAACGCGCCGCTGCAAAGCTTTCAAGTTGTAATTGTCGATATTTTGTGCTTGCAAAACTTCAGCCGCAGGCTGCACATCAGTCTGGATAGAATAATTAAATTGGAAGCCGAACCACTCCTTACCTTCCGCAGCATCCCAGCTTTCATCATGACGCCACATTGCAAAAGCTTGACCCCGATCGTCCCAGCGAACATAAGCGCCCAGTGCATCGATTAATCCCTCTCCTGTTCGGTAAAGAACGACATCCGTATGTTGATGAGCAATGCGGCGGTTGTAGCTACCGTACTGCTGACAATAAGGAATCAATCGAGTTCTCAAATCGTTCGAGGGAATCAATGTTTTTTGAGTAGGTTGATAGCGCATCAACCCCGATATACTAGGGTGTTCGATTTGTTGGAAGTGGAGAGCTTGACAGATCCAACCTTCCGTCGCCCGCTGCATTTCTTTATGGCGAGCATCGCAGTTGTCGAGGGATTCAAAATATTGAGAGGCGGTGTCATCGAGAATATCAATTTCATCGAGAACATACTGTTCGTCTATTTTGATTTTCTCTTGTTCGATTTCTGTTTTAATCGATTCTAGTTGGCTGGATAAGCCCTTCGCTCCCTCAAGAAACAACTTTTCTTCAAGCTGGAGCAGTTTTTTGTCAGCATAAAACTGAAGGCTGGCTAGAGATTTGTTGAAGATATCAAACCCATCTTTTAACACTTGAAACCAAGCTTCGTGGGGACTCTCCGGCAGATCCGGGCCTGCAAACAAACAAAATTGTACTCCCATTTTGCTACCAATGCGATCGACTCTGCTGAGTCTTTGTTCTAGCTGGTTGGGAAACCACGGTAAATCGAAGTGAACTAGCCAATCAATAAATTGCAGGTTGACGCCTGTTTCTGCCGATCGATCGCACACTAAGATAAAACAGTGCGGCTCAGTCTTAAACCGCTTGAGACTGGCTTCCACATTATCCGCAGACTTGCTCGCGTCATGGCTGGCGATCGCCTTTTTACCAAAGATTTTAGCTAAATTTTCCGCAATCTCTTGACAAGTGGCGGTAAAACTCGTGAAAATCACAATTTTCGGGAAACGCTCGCCCGGAATCGGTCGTTTAATTTGCTGTTGAATTCTCGATAGCAAATCGCGAGGATTGCTGTGATACTCGCGCGGCACCTTCAAAGCAACTGCCAAAAATCGCAAAATGGCAATTCGTAACAAACTCGGTCGATCGAGTCCTTCTTGGGGCTTTGCTATCGCGTTGAGCAAGGTTTCCAGCAGTTCCCTTTCTTCGGGAAACAGTGCTGTTTTGGTCAAAATTGCCGTGTCGCTTTGTCCGAATTCGCGATCGAGCTCTGGAGTCGATTTTTTCTGCAACCGAGCTTTGATAACCGCTTCCAAAACATTCAGCCAAGTACCGGAAGCGCGGAAAAACAGCAGAAAAATTCTCTGATATTCGCTAGATTTCGGAGCAGCAGCGCGCCATTTATCGAGTACAGCTTGAATTTCAGACCACTGTTCGTCATTCAAATCGTACTCTGTTTTCGGAACAGTATCGCGATCGAAAATCACATCTTCCACCGCATCCCGGCGGTTGCGGAGCATTCGGCGGTGCAGGCGGTAGGTATCGCTAACGTGAGTGCGAATAGTTCTAACTAAGCGAGATTGTTCGGCAGTTTCTGCTATTTTCAAACATTTTTCTAACTCCTTTGCCAACCCCAGCAAATAATCATCTTTCGGCAACAAAGTGCGGAGTTCAGCTAGTTTTTGTTGCAAAACAGCAGGCTGTGTTGTTTCTCGGAAATCCAGCAACGCGCGACCGATTTCCTGACGGTTTTGGGCCTGTGCTTTAAAACTTTCGAGATCGTCAAGACGGTATGTTGTGGGGTCTAGCAAGTGCAGCATTGCCAGAAAATCTTGCTCGCGGCCAATGACTGGCGTTGCAGATAATAACAATAAGTTTTTGCTTTTGTCAGCGAGTTTCTGACAGAGTTCAAAGGATTGTTGCTGGTTGCGATCGCTCGAATGTGCCATTGCAGCAAGCTCGTGCGCTTCATCAACAATCAGAAAATCCAGATTAGCGTTGCGGCTAACTTGATTGATTTCGCTAAGGCCCACAAGCTGCACTCGATCGGCAAAATGAGACAAATAGAATTTATTTTCTAACTCTTGGCGCCACTGTTCGAGCAAATATTTGGGAACCACTACCACAGCGCGCCCGTTGGGATCGTCGAGCAAAAATTGGCGGAGAATTGTCCCGGCTTCTACGGTTTTTCCCAGTCCTGCTTCATCTGCCAACAAATAGCGCACGATCGGGTCTTCTAGGACGCGCCGCACGACTTCAACCTGGTGCGGGTAGAGGTCTATGTTCGCAGAGATTAACCCCGTCATACCGCGGCTGACGGCGCGCTGTTCGATCGCAGACTGCACAAATGCCAAGCGGCGATCGTGAAAATACGGGGTTTCTTGACCTTTGACTGCTAAAATGTCGATCGGATCGGCGATCGGGATATTGCAGCGAACGTAAAGCTCGGTTTCCACCGCTTGCAAACTTTGGCTGTCGGGGAGGTCAATTTCGTACTCTAACTTATCTTCATCCCAGTCATAAACTCGGCCAATTATCCACCTTTGGTGACTTGTGCTCCAGAGGTAGCAGCGAGTTTGTCGCTGAAGTCTGGCTTCTTGCAGCAAACCCAAGGGTACAGTTTTGCGGAAACGGTTTTTTACTGAGCAAAAATATTCGATTACGGCATCGGTGCGCGATACCTCAACGACTTTTCCGATTCCCAAATCATTTTTGGGCGATCGAACTAACGAACCAACATCAATCATAATTTCAGCCTGACAATATCTATTAGAATACACTAACGCCCGAGGGAATAGAATAACATTGGTTGGTAGTAAGGAATGCAAGTCCTATCTTGGATGCGGACTAAAGTCCGAACGATCAAACCCCCAGGTTGGTAGTGAGGAATGCAAGTCCTTTCCAATTCTAAGGACTTGCATTCCTCACTACCAACAGTTTAATAGGTAATTACGATCGCCCAAAAACAACGCCTGGATTCCCCGATTCCCATTGCGGGTATTTCTGCATCACACTGGCGTAAATTTCAGAGTCAGTGAAGGCTGTCAACCAAGCTTGTAGAGGATTCCAAGGCTGTTGGCTGAACCAATTTTTATCGGTATGGGCGAATTGACGGACAAAAGGTGCGATCGCCATATCGGCTAATGCTACATTATCACCAAACAAATATTTAGTCGCCCTTAACTTTACATTAAGTTTCTCCAGATATACAGCACCTTCATCCCGATGCACTTGAGCATCAACATTAGCATAACGCTCAGGGTATTTATAACGGTCAAGATGATATTTAAATCCATAATCAAATTGAGCGATAAGTTCCAGCATTTCTGCAACAGAACCTTCCTGTGGCCTCAACCATTTTTCAGGATCGTGTTGTTCCAATGCCCATAACATGATATCAATACTTTGAGCCAGTACGCGCCCCTCAACATCAATCAATATCGGTACCGTACCTTTCGGAGATACATCTAACATTTCTTGCGGTTTGTCTCGCAAAACAACTTCCCGCAACTCACACAGGCGATTGCTAACCATCAGCGCCAAGCGCGCGCGCATCGCATAGGGACAGCGGCGGAAGGAATATAAAATTGGGTATCTTCCTAACATATAGTAATTTGTCATTTGTCATTTGTCATTGTCATTTGTCATCAGGAGTAAGGCAGCCTTGAGAGTCAGAAACCGGGTTTCTTTTGAGATTTCACGCCACCCAACCAGATTTTTCAGAGAAACCCGGTTTCTTGGAGCTTAGTGCTCATACTAGAGGAATCAGAAACCGGGTTTCTTTTGAGATTTCACGCCACCCAACCAGATTTTTCAGAGAAACCCGGTTTCTTGGAGCCTAGCGCTCATACTAGAGGAATCAGAAACCGGGTTTCTTTCTAGATTTCACGCCACCCAACCAGATTTTTCAGAGAAACCCGGTTTCTTGGAGCCTAGCGCTCATACTAGAGGAATCAGAAACCGGGTTTCTTTCTAGATTTCACGCCACCCAGCGATATTTTTCAAAGAAACCCGGTTTCTTGGAGCTGAGTGCTCATACTAGAGGAATCAGAAACCGGGTTTCTTTCTAGATTTCACGCCACCCAGCGATATTTTTCAAAGAAACCCGGTTTCTTGGAGCCTAGCGCTCATACTATTAATCTATTCCACCATCGGGTTTTTCCTTCGCATCATAGCGGGCGCCGATATGTGGTTGATTGCGACGCTTAGCAAACTCAATCTGACGTTGCCGCTCGGATAAAGCTTGTTTTTTGGTTTCTGTTTTCGAGTCATGACAATGAGGACAACTCACGCCCAACACAAAAAATTCAGAAGCCCGATTTTCCTCACTAATCGGCTGGCGACAACCGCGACAAAGTTCGTAGTTACCAGGCTTTAAATCATGAACAACAGAAACCCGTTCATCAAAGACAAAACATTCACCTTCCCAACGACTTTCTGCTTCCGGTACAGTTTCCAAATATTTTAAAATCCCGCCTTCTAAATGATAGACTTCATTAAAGCCTTGAGAGCGCAAAAAAGCTGTAGATTTCTCGCAGCGAATGCCGCCGGTGCAAAACATTGCCACCTTGGGTTTATCGCGCAAAGCCTTTTCTTGCTGCACCCATTCAGGTAAGTCAGAAAAGCTTTTTGTTTTGGGATTGATAGCGCCTGAAAAAGTACCCATCGATACCTCGAAGTCGTTTCGTACATCAACGACTACAACATCAGGATCGTCCAGCAGCTTATTCCACTCATCGGGTTTGACATATTTGCCAGCCATGAGGGATGGATTAATATCCGGTACTCCCATGGTGACGATTTCCCGCTTCAAGCGGATTTTCAGGCGGTAAAACGGTGCTTTTTGTGAGAAAGATTCTTTGTGAACTAAATCGGCAAAACGCCGATCGCTACGCAAGAATTCTAGCACTGCGCGTACACCTTCAGATGAACCGGAAATAGTACCGTTGATGCCTTCTGTTGCCAGCAAGATAGTGCCTTTGACGTTGTTTTTGTTGCAACAATCTATTAGAGGTGCTTTCAGGTCGGCAAAATCTGGTAGTTCAACGAATTTATATAGTGCAGCGGTTAAGAAAGTAGCCATATATCGACTGGATAAGACTAATTAGAATTATGAAAATTAATTTTAAACGGACGGTGGGACTCGAACCCACGACGTTCAGCATGGGAAGCTGCAAGCACGACTCTGGAAACCCTATACTGGCAAAGGGTTTCACCCTCGGCACAGATGTTTGTTCCCAATTTTGTCTCCAATTTCTCTCCAAATTGCTAACATTCTCGCGTTGATTTTGACATTTTACCACGACCCAGACGCGTAGTACGGCGAAAAAAGGAGCGGTAGTTGTCCAGACTCGCAGTGGTAGGCTGCGCTTGCATTTGCCCCCGTAAATCTGGCGGGGGCAACTGCAAGTACCTGTACCTCAACCTGTCTGACACCCCTGAAAACTGGTAACTGGCACAAGCCAAAGCCCAACTGATTGAATCTGATATCAAGTTCGAGGGTTTTGACCCTATCCTCAAAAAGTACAAATCCCAAACTCACTAGACTGTCATTGAGACTGTCAAACTCAAACCTGAACAGACTTTGACTCAGTTGTTTCAGAGGTACTTGAAATTCAAAAAACCTGCTGTCAAGCCCACAATTTTTCACTATTTAGTGACCGTTCAAGCTTATATTGACCGCTGTCCATAGCAAACTTTGTCTGAGGATGATGCTTTGTAATTGCGCGCGTGGTTGCTTGGCGATACTACTAACATTAGGACAAAACGAGTCTTGAGTTACGTAAATGCAGCGATTGAATGGGGGATTAAATTTAAAATAATTAGTGGATTTCGCATCTCTCCGTTTAAAGGAATGCCTGCGGATTTACCAAATAAAATACAACTGGCAAAGTGACCCCGAACCGAACGCTTTTAGTGTGGAAGAAAAGGCTTTGGTATTAGAAGCCTTCAAGAACCATAAGGGGAATTGGAACCGTAGGTAGGTTGGAGGCGAGTAATTCCCAACCAAATCCTTAACATCAATTTCTAGTCCAGAAATCTGGCCTAACTGACGAAAGGCAAAACAAAATCGGCGGCGCTGACGAGAATTTGGTTTAGTTCGAGAAATAGCACTTAACAGAGTCTCAGTAGTAATTGGTTGGTCAGCAGGCAACAATCCAAATGGTCGCGCGTAGTCGGTCTTCCATGTAGTGACTGAAACCGTCTGGCGCTTCGACTCTTCAAATTTTTGTATCCAATTGGCGATCGTTTCAAGCTCACACTCCTTCTTACTTACATACAGGCTCCAAAGAAACTCCTTTGAGGCAAGCAGAACGCCTAACTTTCGGGATTCCTTCTCCGCAAAAGAAATTCCAGCAGGGCTTGCGTAAATCCCAAGGGCGATTTGTTGCTGATGAGAAACGACCTTACCGGAGTCGGTCTTTGGTGGGAGTGTTGCTTGTAGATACAGGCGATCACACCTTTGAACAATGGCCACCCCAGCTTTCGCCGCTCTTAATCGGCCGTTCGCCTGGTTGAGTCGCCCGCGTTCTAGATTTTCCACGGCATTAAACCTGCATTACCTTCTGTGTTTGATTATAGTTGATTGTACGTGATATACACTCTGTTACAATCCTGGAAACCTTGCAAATCCGTTGTTTCAGACCTTGAAAAACGCATAAAAATAAAGGCGGCACCCAGATTTGAACTGGGGGTGGAGGTTTTGCAGACCTCTGAGTCTAGATATGGAAATAGCACTACGCAAGAGTTCTGAGTTACTCAATCAGAACTTGGACTAAATATGGACTAAAATCGTACCACATCCCACACAAAAAAGCCCAAGAACTCCTGGGCGTTTTTTGCGATCGAACTCACAAGCGAGCTACTTATACCGAACAGTCAGCGGGAGATGTTCGACGCCCAAGGCCGCGATTTGTGAGAGGCGACGACAGAATCCCTGCCACCCTTCCAGATTCATTAATCCAATGCACCCAGCAGTACCGGGTAGATTCGCATCAAAATGGATTCCTAACTCTGCACGAATCTTGCTACCACTTACTACCGGATCAGGCGTGATGTGGTAAAACAATCCCTCAACGCCTCTAGTGTCCAGCCAATAGCCAAGGGTTGGAATCTGATATTTTTCCCCTGCCGGAATAGGCCCTTTTCCTCGCACCCATTCATCGCCATATCGCTGCCACCCGGCGCAGCCTGATGTCGCCCGATAGCGAATCACGCTTCCATCTGGGTAGGTTAAATTAAGAAGCCCTTCGAGCAAATTATTGCTGTTGGCTAAGGCCATTTCAAAAAGTAAAGAGTGTGCCATGTTTGTTCACAAACTAATTTCTTGGTGAAGGCGCTAACAGGCCGCCTAGTATTGAAAAAGATGCCACGCCTAGGGCAACTAACTGCTCTGGAACCACCCCAGAAGTAAAGGCTAGCCCTACCGTTCCGACGGAAAAAATAACAGCGCTAAGGCTAACAGAACCGACAACCATTCGATAAGAGAGTTTGTCACTAAAATCCCGTGTCGTCATTATCGTAATCCTTGTTCAATTCGTTAATCACGCCCTCGACAACACCACGGACTTGGTATCCGTAATTGACCGATAAAAATTTTTCCACATCATTCATGCGCCCCTGCAAAACCGCATTCAAACTCCGAACCGCATCAATTTTCTTTTGGTTAAGGACGAGCCTCCGCAACGTGCCTTGCCCGCTCTGCACAACATTTATATTCATAGCTAAGATGCTTACGGATGCAAGGATCACAGCAAGTAGCTCAATCTGTTTCTCCATTTTTCATCCTATCCTTGTATACATTGCGGGCAAAACACTCGCTGATTCAAAGCACAGCACGGCTGTCGGCACCGTGGTCACAAGAGCCTCATCAACCTGCAAGCATCGTGGGTTTTTCAACACCTCAACCTGATTCCATTCGCAAGCAAAATAGGAGTCTTTTTCGCCATCGTAAATACCCCATCGCCGGAGTCCAAAAGGTTTGGCTTGCCAATGCAGCAGGCAAAAGTTGCCTTGAAGGTTAAAACGTTGGATTATAGGATTGAAATTCAAGGCTAGTTTAAATTCTGGCAAGTGTTCGTAAGTCACCTCGAATTGCCCAGTCGAGCTTCTCTTAATTTTCTGAGACAGCATATATTCGTGCGTGAAAAGAGATACTCGGATTAATCAGTAGACGCATCGGGAATAAATCGTTACGATACAGTTTTGGGATTGGGATTAAGTCGATACTGTTGATCGTGTCGGGAAAATCAAGGCACAATCTTTCCAATAATGGGACAAATTGAAGCCTAGAAAACAAGGCGACAGCAACCTCTATGAATTCCCCAGTCTCTACGTATTCCCCAGTGGTATCGCTTTGGAAAATCAGGAAAACCGCATCAGAGAAATAGTCGGTGTAAGTCGGAGTTGCGGGCGGAACCTGACCGTCGAAAATGATTGTCAGCATCAGGAGGATTCACCATAATACGCCAGAGACAAAGGATTTCCAATCTGGGACTGAAAGCCTGCAATCTCTTGAATCTGCTCAATGTGACCAGGGTCGCCGGGAGCGTAAGGAATCACAACCTTAAAATTACTTTCCCCAGATAAATTGGTTTGCGAAGCAAAACAGGTGATTATGTGGCGAGGCTCGATTTTGCCGACTCTCTCTATTCCAGGGCTGTTAAAGCCAGTTACTTGCCTCGTTAATAAAGCGGGGGTGATTGGTGTCGAAAGTGAACCAGAGTCATCAAAATATTGCCTCTGATTAACAAGCCCCTCACCCCCATCATCCAATGAATAGCGGAGTTTTATGTCTACTCCCCTAATGGTTTTCCTGGTGCTGATTTTGCCAACACTGCTCACTCAGCGTCAACGCCAATGACGACAATATTTTCTACGCCGACCATCTCAGCCTCATTCAAAAAATCGGCAGCGGAGTCGGCATCGTCAAAAGACAATAAGTCGCACAAGTCCGGCTCGATCGTGTTAGTCTTAGCCTCTTTCAAGTCTATCCAGTTGATAGAGTTGCCTGACGCACGCCGGATTGATTGGTTGGCCCCAAAAAACGAAATAGTCCCATCCGAATTGCACTCGGTTTTGAGCAGAATAAATCTCATAAATTCCTCAAGCTTAATTGCACACGTTCTCCAATTCGCTGACTGGAGATTATTTCTGGATTTTGACTTATGTCATCCCAGAGTTCAAACCATTCTGAGCTTCCCGGAGAAAAGGGATACTGAATCTTGTGTTCGCCCCCGGAAGTGTCTACAAGCAGTGCTTCCCTTGGTTTGATAGTTGTCGGCAAAGCGCAAAATCCCGCGCCTTGCGAAGCATTGCTTTTGAAAATTGCGGGCAAAAAAGAATCTTTTGCAGAGACTGATAAGGAAACGAAAAAATAAGTTTTGCCCGCATCCGTAACGTAACTTGCCCGGTACAACATCCTTACGGAGTGGGAGCAGAGAGAGCCCCAGGATTCTTAGAGGAAAATCGCTTGTCCCACTCCCCTCGGTACCCCAAGCACATAGTGTGAGGCACGCTACGCAAAGCCAATCCGCAAGCCCTGATCAACTCAGGATTTCGGCTGCTCATGGGAACAAGTAATTCTGATTTAGCGATAGTAACCTCCGATTCCGCACCAGGCCCGTCACCATCTTTCTTGACAACCCTGCGGTTTTGGAGCATCACGACTCTGAACCGCCTATGATCAAAAGTTATTTGGCGGAACCCAGGGCATCTAGCGCTTGATGTGTTGACTGGACTGCCACTAGCTATCAAGCAGTTATTGATTGCGTCTGTATATTGGGCATAAGGGGCGTTCCCCGCCAAGTTCGTAGCCATTTTAAAGGCTTTGGAAGACATCTCAAATGGGCCGTCGGTTTCGTAATTCATGCTGCCCACGTAGGAAGTTTCCTTCTGCCCCGCAGGAGTATTGGCAATAGGAAGAGGTACCGCTGGTATGGTAGAAGTGGTAGTACCAGTACCTTCTATCAAATCCATAATATTCCGCCAAGTCTCGCCCTCAAGTGATACGCAAATAACCGGAGCAATTTGGCGTAATTGCGTTGCAATGGCAGCCGATGCTGCAACCAAGTTAGTTTTGTTGGGAACAGGAATGCTTACTGTTTTCCCCGCCTCAAACCAAAATTTGAGCTTCCGAGGAGTCCACGAGTACCCCTCTTCATCCTCACAGGGTACCCCCCTGGTATCGATCACGCTTCCGCCGACGGCCGCAATGATTGCGTTAATCATTGCATCGGTAGTGCCGTCAGGAATTTTAAATGTGTACTTGTAATTAAATGTTTGAGTCGGGCCTCCCCAGTCGGGGAGGTAATTGCTTCCTCGAAAGGTAATGCCTTCAGGTCTTGCCATATTTTAGACCTCGCTTGCTAGTTCAAGTGCTGTTGGCTGCAAGTCAAAAGCCAGATTGTAGGTTTGTCGCAAGGTGCCGGGGGCGACATTTACTCCAGAGGCGATCGACGGATTGGGTTTCGCCACGGTAGCCTTCGTCGGTCTCGCCGTTGGGGCTAGCGATGCTAGTTGGCTGTGGGTGCGATCGACAATTTGCCGAATTAACTCCATCCCGTTCCCTGTGGCGGCATTTGCTTCGGCTGCGGTGAGACCGGGGAGAGCAGCGAGAGGGATGCGAATTTCGTTTGTAGTGATATCGAATGTATAGCCTGCGAAGATTTCGCTTGGTGAGACTTGCATGATTGAGGTTGTTTGTTGACCCTTAAAGCCTAACTAAAAGTCGTGTCTACGTCCGTTTTTTGGAGCGAAAATTGCTCGTCGGGTTTAAAGGTAAAAGCAAAGCGACGACACTTCGCAGACCCTTGCAACAGGCGAGGTAAGTGCATAAAATAAAGAAAGCAATAAAGAAATAAATAAATACAGCAAAATGAACACAGGTAAAATTCAAATGACTGTCGCGATTAGTGCGGACGTTCACAACCAGCTAAAAATAGCCAGCGTCCAAAGGAAAAGAAAAATGTGGGAAATCGTGCAGGACTGCATAGAGGCATACTTGCAGCAGCACTGTAACCAGCCAACCAATGAAGAAACAAAGAAATAAAGAAATAAAGAAATATTTTTAACTGTATAAACAGTTGTTGCAAGTCCGCACATAGCGGGCTTTTTTTTTATTATTAATGAATGTAACGACCGTATGTAGGTGAAAAGAAGGGACGGGAAAAACAACCGCACGTATTACCCAGCTACGCGATACGGTTCGGCGGGGACACAAGTTGATCCGCCTCCTTGCATACCACTCAAAGATTACTGCGCCAAGTATTTTCTAAGCAAATCCCAGGTACTGCGTTTCCTTAGAAAAAGAGTGCTTTGCGCCGTAACTTTCAGGAAGAAAATATTCATCATAGATTCACAGCCGGAGGATTAATGGCCGCGATTTATAATCTCAATCCCACGCAGCAACAGCAGCCACCGCAAGCTCGACAAGCGAAAACCACTACGGCAACCGCGATTACAACAACGGCATCGGTAGCTTTGGCGGCGAATGCGAACAGAGCGAACTATTCGCTTTTCAATGCGGGGCCGGGAACGGTGCTTTTCCGAGAAGGGACTACGGTCACTTCAGCGGCTTACGAGGTAGCAATTCCGGCAGGATTTCACTGGAATTCGGAGCCGAGTAATTATCGATATACGGGTGCAATTAGCTTAATAACCACAGCGGGGACGGCAAGTGTGATGGTTTCCGAATCCATTATTAGCTAGTAAAAATGGGAACATTAAGCAACCTGAATGGAATTACAGAGCCACAAATTCCGGCAAGTATCGCGAGAGATACAGAAGTGGCAAATGCGATCGCAAATCACGTCGCTGCCACCGACCCACATCCCATTTACCTCACGCAAGCTGAGGGGGACGGGCGATACAGGCAAAGCGCCGTAGCACTCGTTGATGCCGATATTCCGGCTGCTATCGCAAGAGATTCAGAGGTGACAAGTGCGATCGCCTCTCATGTTGCTGCTGCCGATCCGCATCCTACTTACCTCACACAAACCGAGGGGGACGGGCGATACAGGCAGAGCACTGTAGCTCTTGTTGATGCCGATATTCCGGCTGCTATCGCAAGAGATTCAGAGGTGACAAGTGCGATCGCCTCTCATGTTGCTGCTGCCGATCCGCATCCTACTTACCTCACACAAACTGAGGGGGACGGGCGATACAGGCAGAGCACTGTAGCTCTTGTTGATGCCGATATTCCGGCTGGTGTGGCAAGAGATTCAGAGGTGACAAGTGCGATAGGAGCTCACGAAATTAAGTTTCATGCTGTCAGATCGACCTTGTTAACCGGAGTTGTTGCGGCCATCGGCGTGGAATCGAATATTTCGCTGGGGTCTATTGCGCCCGAGAAAGTAATCGGGCTTTTCGCTCAAGTCAGGGAAACTTTAGGTACTTCGGGAACCCGATTCATTTTCGTTGGGGGTGGTGGCTGGTTCGCCAACACCCCTCGAATCGTAAACACCTTTATTGGGATTCCCGCTGTATCAGCTTCCCAGTTAGTAGGGCTACCAATAAATGTAATTGTCTGGCATGGAGCTTGATAGATGCCTAGCGAACCATTATTTACCAATTTTTTCGGCGCAGGCGCCACTCAAACCGCCACTCAAATCATCATCCTAAAAAGTGATTTGGTTGCGCCAACAGGCCTCACTCCGAGCTACGAGTTCACCCCGGCAGCCGAGAATCGCAGCGAGCAATCAGCACTAGCACTCGTGCTGAGATGGCTGAGGAATCAAGACCAATCATCCGATTCACAATTCGTGATCCAATCATTCGAGCAAAGTCTCGAATTCCGATTTAACAAGTGGCAGCGAAAGTATATTTCCCAAATAGAGATATACCAGGATGACACAATATCAACGCTCCCAAACCCCAACTTAATCTAAATGGCAATAGACAAACCGCTGACCGCGTTTTTCGGGAATGGAGCAACACAAACCGCTACGGGCGTAACCTTTGTAAAGGCGGATTTGATAAGCACAAGAAACCCTGTCGCTTTCACGCCGCTGGCTCCGATCGCAGTTAACACCTCGGAATCAATCTTCACAGCACTATTCCTGCGTATTTGGGAAAACCAAGATACAAGCCAAGATAGCCAGCTAGCAATTTTTGGGCCAGAAGTTTCCCTCGTAGAGGTCGTCTCAGACGGCATCGCCCGTCCATTCGAGCAGTACATCTTTCAAGTTCGGATACTCGTCAGGAAAGGACAATCCATGCCCAATCCAAATTTAGTATAGGAGAGTAAAAAATGGCAGCAGGAGCTTTTACGAACCAGCCTCGGGTAACACCAATCTACAACCCGCAACAAGCAGCTCAATTAGGCAAGGGGGACTTCAGTTCGCTTAATGGTGCTCCTGGAGCGCAAGGTGGATACGGTGGTGGAGCTGGTGGCGTCCCTGGAGGCCAAGGTGGATCTGGTGGTGGCGGAAACACTTACCTCCTTGGTGGCGGAATGGGCTACACCACGGTTTATGCAACCGTCAAATCCGGTCAGCCAATTATTATCAACCCAGAGACAGGGAAACCCTACCCACCTGGCTACATCCCCGAAATCCAAGACCCAAGCACCCATGAAGAATGGAGACCAGGGGACTCTCTAGCAGATTCGCAAAAACTTGCTGACGCAGCACTAGCAGAGAAAAAGCGAGAAGGGATAGAAATATTTATTAGACCCTTTGAAGAGAAAGTCAGCGAAGACCTCACCAATCTAAAAGCCGGAGCTGGTAACGCATTTGTTAACACAGCGAGGAAAGGCGCTGAGTTACTATACGGGAAGGACAACAAAACGCTCAAAGAAATCCAGGGGCGAATAGGAACAGCGGGGGAGCAAGCCATAAAACAAGCCCCTCAGGTCGCCCAAAGCGCGCTAACAACGGGTTTGAAGTTGGCAGGGCAAGCCGGACAAGCCACTCAAAACGCATTTAGCTCCGGGCAACCCAGAGCAGGTGAGGCGCAAATCTCTGTTGCTCCAGAGCGTCCCGCAGCCAGTTTTTCTCAAGGAACTTCCAGTCAAGCTCCTGCCACGGGAACACCTTCAGCTAGATTCAAGAGGAATTAATGGCTATCGATATGCCGGACAGAATCGCGCAAGTTGCGGCGAGAATGACGGCTGCAACGCCAAACCAAGAGGCTGTTCTGTACACGCCGAGTACGGCATCTGTACTCAGTGAGCCCATTAACTACCAAGGGTACATGGCAGTGATTCGATGTGCCGCCTACATCGATTCACTGACGGAAACTTGGGTGCCGATCGACGACCCTGCGGACACAACGGCGAGACGCGAACAAAAGGCGCAACTATTTCGCAGCAACCCCAAAAAAGGACTGCAAATATTATTGAGAAGTCCAACTAATCAAGATTTTGAAGTTGGACTGATCGACATATTTAATGTCAAACCAATATTTCTAACAGGAGCAAACGAATACTTTACCGACCTAGAATTTTACGGCGTCAGCTTCGGATGGAAAATAATAGCGAAGATGGTTGACCGGGGACACGGACTACTAGCCAACAACACAGGAGCGACGCAACAAAATGACTGGATTTCAATCACGGGATTTGTTGTGGAAAAGTCATCCTTCTTGCAAGACCACAACAACGTTGTCTACAATTACGTCACCTAGACTACGCAGGATGTACGCGCCGTTAGAGTTTATGCAAAGATCGCAAATCCGCGCATTTAATTACACACTCAAACCTCTAAGAAGGAGGCGATATGAGTAGGATTTCAGATTGCTCGAACAATCTCAACGGGCCGATAGGAAACACAGCAATAGAAACGCTTGGCGAGGAATCGTGCCAAACAATCACTGTTAGCGCTAGCGCAACAACTCTCGCCAGTGCAAACGAGAATCGCCGAATACTCAAGATTTATATACAATCAGTATCTGCTCCGAATACCGAAGTTTGGATCAGGCATGGGTTCGCGGCGACAACTTCAAATACCGCGCACCCACTTCTCAACCGATACTTGCTAATTGAAGATGGGGGCGAGATTAAAGGAAATGTAACGGCTGTTTCTATCGGCGGAACAGCGCAAGTGAGAGTTTGCACCGTCAATAGGATTTAGTATGAAACGAAACACATTTTCACCCGAGGGAGCTATCAGGCGATCGCGATCGATAACCAATGTACTTTCGCTTCAAAATATAGTCACGCCGAACAATTCGTATAGAGGGATTGGTTATGGAGCGGAGGCGAGTGTCATCGATCAAGGCAGGAGGAAGGTATTTAAAGGGATTGAAAAAATGAATGATTCTTTTCGAGCCTTTCGGGAATACCAGCAACAGGGATGGGGAGGTAGCGAGACGAGAACACCCAGACCCGCTCCTCAATTGCCACCCCCAACAACCGCAGCATTGCCTCCGGGGCAAGTAACCGCATCACAGATTGATGCAGCAATGAATTAAACAAATAAAATATGAGCTGCGACAACATTTCCGTGACACTTCATTACAACTGGGAGGGTGAATGGGATACCGAACCTATTGCTTACCGTCGGCGAAGTATTGTTACAAACACTATAGTCAACGGTCGCATCACTAAAGTTGTTGTCGGTAGCGCAATTTCTTGGGAATCAGGTTTTGAGAATGAAATATACAGTACATTCCCTATTTTTTCGACACTGGGAGCATGGCACGAACACTGTACAGAACACTCTATTTGCAACGGGCCTAACTTCGATTATTTCACGGTCGATCCTGAAACTAGAGGTAGATGCTTCGGTGCAACACCTGCCGCTCCATCCGCCCCGTTTCTCAGTGGCGCGTCTTCTCCACCACCAAAAAGGAAAAAAGAAATGTGTTGTCCGTGCGACGTAATCGCGACGATGATCGAACGAACCATGGCGGAAAAAGCCCGCCAGTCAGAAATTATAAAAGATCACATAGACCAGAGATTTATTGAGGCTTTGAAAAACATAAATCAGCAGCTTGGAGCGATCGACATCGACCTCGATCTCGATCCAGTTATCAAGGAAATCAGGCAAGTCCGAACCGACCTGTGGAACGGCCTCGGAGGACAGGAGTAATGCCAGCACCCGCTCTTGCAATTCCTTTGATACCGATCGTCATCAAGGCAAAAGTTGCTGCTGGGGCGGCGCTCGGAACGAAGGCGGCCGTCGGTGTTGCCACCGCGACAAAAACAGCGGGTGGCATCGGTGTGGTAGCGGCAACAGCGGCACCGATCGTCCCAGCAGCAAAAGTGGCCGCCACCGGCTCTGTCGGGGCTAAAGTCGCACAAGTCGTAGCAAGCGCGCCAACCGGATTGAAGCCAGCCGCTCCAGGCGCGGCCAGAATCGCTTACGGCGCGGGACAAGCTCTCGGAAATTTAGGCAGGCAAGGACTCGGCGCACTGGGAGCAATAGGAGCGAAAGTGGTCGCGGGCGTCAGCCTCCAGACCCCCACAACAGGGATAAGTGACCCCAGAGACAATGCAAATTTTAATCCGGCAACGGCAGCAAGTCGAACCAAGCCGGCTCCCATTCTTCAGCCTTCGTCCTCGCCAGAAATAGATTTTGGTAGCGGCATCGGAAGGGCAGATCCGTTATCTCCTTCGGGAAATCCGCGATCGCCCGTAATGCCACAAATCAAATCGCCGGAGAAACCTAGCCCCAGAGCCCCATTAACTCCAGGAGGAAAAGCAGCAGGGCGCATAAATATTGCGCCAATCTCAGCAGATACCTCGGCGATAGCCAGACCAAAATCACTAGATCAGGTCTCAGAAGGTGGCGTAAACTTATTAACTCCGATTGTAAATTTCCTGAAAAAACTAGACCTAGATATTGAAGGATTGAAGTTACTAATCCAGGAATCACAGCCAGATTTCAAGCCGTTACTACAAGAAATTTCAAAACTGGTAACACCTCTTGCAGGAATGATTGCAGCCATCCCAGAAACCTTTAAAAATGGGATTGTTGATCCGATCATGAAAAATGTCGTGGAATTGTTAGTTCCGATCGCAGAGATAACGGCTCTCAGTACAGAAACCTCCGCAAAAACTCCGCGAGTCACCACAGAAGGTGTCGCAGAACTGTTAGGGCCTATCTTATTAGGGATAACCTTAATAGGCGCGGCTGTGGAAGGATTGGCAAAAGCTATGAGCGGATTGTCCTTAAAAACAGCCGTCGCAATCCCTCAAGGCATGGCTGTTAGCGCTCAAATTCCTCAAGGCATGGCTGTTAGCGCTCAAATTCCTCAAGGCATGGCTGCCACCGCCCAAATTCCTATGGGATTAGCCGCCACCGCCCAAATTCCTATAGGATTAGCTGCCACTGCTCAAATACCACTAGGGTTGGCTGCAACCGCTCAAATACCACAGAGCCAACAAGTGCTCGCCGTCCTTCCGCAAACAATCAGTCTGCCACAAACAATCACCACTACAGCAACAGCAGACTTGACCTCCATAGACACGCAACTAGAAAAGCTTCTCAAAACAGCAGAAAAGACGAAAGAAGATATTGACAAATGCTGCAAAGATATCAAGGACAAACTCAAGAAAAAGAAAAAGGAGGATGACGACAGATTCCCGGAATTCAAGAATAACGGATTCATTGAATGTGACGGCGCTACCATCCCTTACAACTACGCTGGCGAAGGGCTGAAGGGATTGTATGAGCAGCAAAATGTAATTCTGGGTATCAACAAAATGATGCTCAAGAAAGTTTGCGACATAGAATTCCCGCTGATAGAAGGTGGCGGAACTTACGTGTGTGACGAAACTTTCGGCACTTACAATTACTCTGGTGTTGGACTGTTGGGACTGCAAAACCAAATTGACAGGGTGCTGGACTTCAACAAGAAAATCTTGGATGAGGTTTGCGACATAGAAGTGCCTGCATTCACTTTCCCAGATATCTTTGGTGGTGGAACTTATGTGTGTGACGAAACTTTCGGCACTTACAATTACTCCGGGGTTGGACTGTTGGGACTGCAAAGTCAAATTGACAGGGTGCTGGACTTCAACAAGAAAATCTTGGATGAGGTTTGCGACATAGAAGTGCCTGCATTCACTTTCCCAGATATCTTTGGCGGTGGAACTTATGTGTGTGACGAAACTTTCGGCACTTACAATTACTCTG